>NZ_VIDT01000139.1 GCF_006519715.1 Ideonella azotifigens | reverse complement strand
GGACGTGCGCGGCACGAAGACCAAAGGGGCCACCACCGGCGTACCGGCAACTGACGAGGGACGATCTGGCTTCATGCTGGCATCCTCTGAATCAAGAGCAGGTTCGAGACAGGGCTCGAACAAAAAACCTTTGGGGGCCCGGCAACGGCCGAGCCCTGGCGGCGCTCCAGCCGCGCCGCGATAGCCTGCGCCTTCGCGAGGCCGGCGGCACACCGCCGACCTCGCCTGGCCCATCAATTGAAGAACTTCATCACGCTCAGGCCGGTGCGGTAAATGCCCCAGGCCAGCGGGATGCCCACGGCCGCCCAGGCCAGCACCACCCAGGCGGGATTGCTGACGTGCGCAGCCGCATGGCCCCCGCCACCCTGCGCAGCCACCGTCGCCTTGTCATGCGCCAGCCGTTTTTCCTCGGCCAGTTCGGCATCGCTCATGAAATGCTTCTTGTCGATCGGGCGGACCAGCAGGTTGCAGATCAGGCCGATGCCCAGCATGCCGACCAGGATGTACATGGTCTGGTTGTAGACCTGTTCGCGCGGCAATCCCAGGCCGAGCTGGTAGTCACGCATGTAGTTCACGACGACCGGGCCCAGGATGCCGGCTGTCGCCCAGGCGGTCAGCAGGCGGCCGTGGATGGCGCCCACCATCTGCGTGCCGAACAAGTCGGCCAGGTAGGCCGGCACGGTGGCAAAACCGCCACCGTACATGCTCAGGATGATGCAGACCGCGCCGACGAACAGCAGCTTGGAGCCGGCTGCAGCACTGGCCGGGATGCTGGCGTACATGGCAGCGCCCAGCACGAAGAAGACCACATAGGTCATCTTGCGGCCGATCTTGTCCGACAGGCTGGCCCAGACGAAGCGGCCCCCGATGTTGAACAGGCTGATCAGCGCCGCGAAACCGGCGGCCACGCCGGCGATGGCCGTGAGCTGACCCTTGTCGAGGGCAGTGAATTTGGCCGCGTCACCGCTCAGGCCGATCAGGCTGCCACCGAAAATCTCCTGCAGCATCGGGCTGGCCATGCCGATCACGCCGATGCCGGCCGACACGTTCATGCACAGCACCATCCAGACCAGCCAGAACTGCGGAATGCCCCAGACCTTCTTCACGTGCACATGGTGCTGGGTGATCATCGCGTTGCCGGTCTGCGCCGGCGGCGGCGTCCAGCCCTCTGGCTTCCAGTTGGTGGCCGGCACACGGTAGGCCAGCGCGCCACCCATCATGAACACGAAATAGACCAGGGCCATCACGACAAAGGTCTGGGCCACCCCGACATCGGTGGGCGTGGCAAAGGTCTTCATGAGCTCGGCTGCCAGCGGCGAGCCGATCATCGCGCCGCCGCCAAAACCCATGATGGCCATGCCGGTGGCCATGCCACGGCGGTCAGGGAACCACTTGATCAAAGTGCTGACGGGCGAGATGTAGCCAAGCCCCAGCCCAATGCCGCCAATCACACCGGAGCCCAGCAGCATCATCCAGAACTGGTGCTGCATCACCCCGACGGCCGACATCAACATGCCACCGCACCAGCAGACCGCGGCCACCACGCCGGCCTTGCGCGGCCCGGCCCGTTCCAGCCAGCCGCCCCACAGCGCTGCGGAGCAGCCCAGCAACACGAAGAAGGCGGTGTACATCCAACCCAGCGTCGACACCTTCCAGTCACAATTGGTGACAAAAAGCTCCTGCCAGAAACCGACTTCCGGGCCGCACTTGATGGCTTCCTTGATGCCCAACGCCTTTGAAAGCGGCAGCCAGAACACGGAAAAGCCATAGGCCATGCCGATGCAAAGATGGATCGCGAGTGCCGCCGGGGGCACGAGCCAGCGGTTGAAACCTGGCCCGGCGATGATGCGTTCCTTGGACAAGAAGCCAGAGGAAGATGGCGCCGCGTTCGGCATGCCGCCTATTACTGTGGTGGACATCGTTCGATACTCCTTTTTTTGTGACTACAGGGGCAATTCGAACCGATCCCCACGACCTTTTGCCCCGCACCGGCAACTGGCGCTGCGGAATGGTCTCAATCGACACGGACATCCGCAATATGAATGGCACTGCAGTGCACTTATGCTGGTTACCGCATAAATAGCTTTCCCGCATGGACAAGATCTCGATCCATCCCGTCTGGACAATTCAGACAACCGATGGCGGCGCACTACCGCCGCGCCTGTTGACATTGCTGGTGCAAGTTCATGCCCATGGCAGCCTGCTGGCCGCCTGCCAGCAAATGGGCCTGTCATACCGCCATGCTTGGGACCTGGTGCACCAGGGCGAGGCCCAGCTCGGCGCCACGTTGCTGCACATGACACGCGGCAAGGGCTCCAAGCTGTCCGCCCTCGGCGAGAAGCTGGTCTGGGCGGACCATCGCATTGCCGCGCGGCTCAAGCCGGCGCTTGACTCGCTGGCCTCGGAGTTGGCGGCCGAGATCGGCCGCCTAGCCGTTCACACGCCACCCATGCTGCGGCTGCATGCCAGCCATGGTTTTGCGATCGAGGCGCTGGTCAGCGCGCTGAGCCAGGACGGCCTCGCGGTGGAACGACGCTACGGCAGCAGCACCGAGGCCGTCGCCGCACTGTGCGACCACGCCTGTGATGCCGCCGGCTTTCATGTGCCGCTGGGGCCGCTGGCGACGGCCACGCTCGCCCACTACGCCCGCTGGCTGGCCGAGCCGGCGCTTTGCGTGATCGACATCGCCACCCGCCGCCAGGGCCTGATGGTCGCCTGCGGCAATCCAGCGAAGGTCTACGAACTCTCAGACCTGCTGCGGCCGGGCCTGCGCTTCATCAACCGCCAGGCCGGCTCCGGCACCCGCTTCCTGCTGGAGCGGCTGCTCGCCGCGCAGGGGCTGGACGCCGGTCGCATCTCCGGCTTTGAGCAGGGTGAGTTCACCCATGCAGCGGTGGCCGCCTACGTGGCCAGCGGCATGGCCGACGTTGGCTTCGGCCTGGAGCCGCCGGCCCGCCGCTTCGGGCTGGACTTCATGCCGCAGGCCAACGAGCGCTACTTCCTGCTCTGCCATGCCCAGACGCTGGAACGCCCGGCCATGCAGCAGTTGCTGGCACGGCTGCGCGACCCGGCGATGCGCGCCCAGCTCGACGCCCTGCCCGGCTACGACGCCCGCCACGCAGGCCGGGTCACCCCGCTGGTCGAGGCCTTTCAGGAACCAGCAGCACTGGGCTGAGGCTGGCCCGCTTGAGGCGTGGCCGGGGCAATGCGCAGCAGGCCGGCCAGCTCTTCATACATCGGCCGCGCCAGCAGCCGCGACACGCCGCTGGCCAGCATGGCGCTGGCCATCAGGCTCAGCACCATCGCATGGCCGGAAACCATTTCCATCACGATGATGAAGGCCGTCAGCGGGGCCTGCGTGGCCGCGGCCAGGAAGCCGACCATGCCCAGCGCGATCAGCGGAATGGCCGCGTCGCCGGTGATGCCGGTCAGCAAGGCAATGTCCCGCCCGACGCCCGCGCCCACCGCCAGCGACGGCGCAAACACCCCCGCCGGCACACCGGACCAGGCCGACAGCCAGGTGGCGCAGAACTTCAGCAGCGTGAACACGCCGGGCAGTTGCGCCTCGCCTTCGAGCATGTCGCGCGTCGGTGCGTAGCCTGCGCCCGCCGTGGCCTGGCCGGTCACCAGGCCGATCAAGGCCACTGCCAGCCCGCAGCCCGCGGCGAAGCGCAGCGGATGCTCGCGCCGCCAAGCGCTGAAACGGTCCGGCAGGCCGCGCATCGACACCACCACCAGGCGCGAGAACAGCCCGCCGCCCAGCCCGGCCACCAGCGCCACCAGCAGCCCTGGAAAGAACAGGTGCCAGGACAGCTGCTGCACCGGCAGCTCGCCGAAATAGGTGTGGTTGCCGAACACCGAGACCGACACCAGGCCGGCCAGCACGATGGCCGCGATCACCAGCGCGCTGTGCGAAATGCCGCGTCGGCGCGAGAGTTCCTCCATCGCAAAGATCACGCCGCCCAGCGGGGTGTTGAAGGTCGCGGCAATGCCGGCCGCGGCCCCCGCCACCATCAGGTCATGGCTGTCGATGCCCGACAGCGGCGACAGCCAGCGCCGTGCATGGTCCATCACGCCTGCGCCGACCTGCACCGTCGGCCCCTCGCGGCCGATGGAGAGCCCGGCCAGCATGCCACCGGCCACCAGCACCACCTTGGCCAGCGAAAGCCGCAGCGAGACCAGCGCGCTGCGCTGCGACGGCGTCAGGTCGTCTTCCAGCGCCCGCACCACCTGCGGAATGCCCGAGCCCAGCGCGCCGGGCACCCAGCGGCGGGTGCACCACAGCACCAGCACCGTGACCGCAGGCGTCCAGGCCAGTGCCCACCAGCGCCCGCCCGGTACCGTGCCGCGCAACAGCAGGAAGGCTTGATACGCATGTTCGGCCAGCAGCGTGGAGCCGACCACCAGCAGTCCGGTCAGGACCGCATAGACGAGCACCACCGCGCGGTCCACCCACTGCCGGCCGGCCACCAGTTCCTGCTGGAGATTGCCCCAGAAGTCCGGCGCCACGCCATGCACGCCGCGCACGGCGGCCTCTGCACGGGACTGGCCAGCGCGCAACATCCGCCCCAGCCAGGCCAGCCAGAGGGTCGGCAATCGATTCGGCAACCGCATCCGCCGATGATAGGCGGGCCTCACGCCTCTTTCGCGGTTGGCAGGCCACGCTCGGAGCGTGGCCTCGGGGGGTCTCAAGGCGCAGTGCCCGAGGCCTCCGGTGCGTGGGACTCGATCCCGTGCTTCTCGCCGCTCATGTCGACCGAATCTCCGGCCTTCATCACGACGAAAAGCGCCAGCGCAGCGAACACCACAAAACCCAAAGCCAGCTTCCACATCGCCCTTGTCTCCGTCAGTTGTTTGAAGCCCGCAGGCTATCGCCTGGCGCTGACGCCACGCCAACAACAGCCGACGCGGGGCTGACAGACAAGAAAAAAGCGGCCCCGCAGGGCCGCCTTGTCTTGAGGGGAAGCGGCGTGCTCAATCGCCCGCGTAGATGTCCACGTCCTTGGTCTCGCGCACGAACAGCATGCCGATGACGAAGGTGGCGCCGGCGATGATGATCGGGTACCACAGGCCGTTGTACATGTTGCCGGTCTGGGCCACGATGGCCAGCGCGGTGGCCGGCAGCAGGCCGCCGAACCAGCCGTTGCCGATGTGGTACGGCAGGCTCATCGAGGTGTAGCGGATGCGGGTTGGGAACATCTCCACCAGCATCGCGGCAATCGGGCCGTAGACCATGGTCACCAGGATCACCAGGAAGGTCAGCAGCGCGACCAGCTTGACCTTGTCCATCTTGGCCGGGTCGGCCTTGTCCGGGTAGCCCGCGGCCTTCAGCGCACCCTTGATCTTGCTGGTCAGCACGGCGTCCTTGGCCGTCTTGTCGTCGCTCAAGGTCTTCAGGCTGCCTTCTGCGGCGGTGATGGCCTTGGCGTCCGGCGTGGCGGCGGCCTTCAGGTCGGCCAGCTTCTTCTCGGCGCCGGCCTTGGCGGTGGCGACGTCTTCCGGGCTGATGGCAGTGCTGATCTCGGTTTCGCCGATCTTGATCACGGCCGGCGTGCCGGCAGGTGCCTCCAGGTTGTCATAGCTCACCGAGGCGCCGGCCAGCTTCTGCTTGGCCACATCGCACGAGCTGGTGAACTTGGCGGTGCCGGTCGGGTTGAACTGGAACGAGCACTCCTTCGGGTCGGCCGTCACCGTGACCTTGGCGCTGGCCTGCGCACGCGCCAGGTCGGGGTTGGCCGACTCGGTGATCATGCGGAAGACAGGGAAGTAGGTCAGCACGGCGATCAGGCAGCCGGCCATGATGATGGGCTTGCGGCCGATCTTGTCCGACAGGGTGCCGAAGACGATGAAGAACGGCGTGCCGATCAGCAGCGACAGCGCGATCAGGATGTTGGCCGTGGCCCCGTCCACCTTCAGCGCACCGGTCAGGAAGAACAGCGCGTAGAACTGGCCGGTGTACCAGACGACGGCCTGGCCGGCGGTCAGGCCGACCAGCGCCAGGATCACGATCTTCAGGTTCTTCCACTGGCCGAAGGATTCGGTCAGCGGCGCCTTGGAGGTCTTGCCCTCGGCCTTCATCTTCTTGAAGGCAGGCGATTCATTCATCGACAGCCGGATCCACACGCTGATGCCCAGCAGCAGGATGGAGACGATGAACGGGATGCGCCAGCCCCACTTTGCGAACTCTTCTTCGCCAATGGCGGTGCGGGTGCCCAGGATCACCAGCAGCGACAGGAACAGGCCCATGGTTGCGGTGGTCTGGATCCACGCGGTGTAGGCGCCGCGCTTGCCGTGCGGCGCGTGCTCGGCGACGTAGGTCGCGGCACCGCCGTATTCACCGCCCAGCGCCAGGCCTTGCAGCATGCGCAGCGCGATCAGGATGATCGGTGCAGCGATGCCGATGGACGCATAGTTGGGCAGCACGCCGACGATGAAGGTCGACAGGCCCATGATCAGAATGGTCACCAGGAAGGTGTACTTGCGGCCAATCATGTCGCCCAGGCGGCCGAAGACCAGCGCACCGAATGGCCGCACGATGAAGCCGGCAGCAAAGGCCAGCAGCGAGAAGATGGTGCGCGAGGCCGGGTCCAGTGCCGAGAAGAACTGGTTGCCGATGATCACGGCCAAGGTGCCGTACAGATAGAAGTCGTACCACTCGAACACCGTGCCCAGCGAGGACGCGAAGATGACCTTCTTCTCCTCCGCTGTCATCGGCGCGGTCGACACCGTCGGTGTCATTGCCACTGTTGCCATGCTTGTCTCCTGATGACCGAGCGCTGCCCCAACGGCTGCGCTGCGCTGCACTGTTGGCCTTGGCGCTGACCCGCTTCTGACGCCAAGCTGAACAGAAACTGACAAACTCCGGTCCAACCCTGAGACCGCGTTCCGGCATGCGGAAAACGGGCGCCTAGCGAGGGAAAGTCCCAGGGGCCGATGGCGTCGGTGCAAACCCCTGCTGTGCAAGGCCCGGAACCGCCGCCGAGCGGCTTTGGCCCTTTGGTGCGCTGCGGTGCCCGGTCAGGCCAGGGCGGTGAACTCGGCAAACATCGTGTGCGACTCCGGCAGGCTGGCCAGCGGCACGTAGTCGCACACCTCGGCGAACTCGGCCCACAGCGCCAGCACTGCGGGGTTGCCATGCGCTGCGCCCACCGCCTCCGCCGAGCGCCACTCGAAGACCTCCACCAGCGTGCCTTCCGCTGCCTGCATCACATAGGCCGGGCGGTCACTCACCAGCCCCTGCTCGGCCAGCACCCGCAAGTGCTTGTCGATCAAGCTGCGCAGCACCTGCTCCTGGCCCCGCCTGGGCTTGTAGGCCACGATGACAAACACCCCCATGGCGACGCCTCCTTCCCTGCTTCCACGCCCGATGCCCCGATGCTAGCGCCACGCCTGGGCACTGGCACCAGGCGCTGACGGCTCAGGCCAGCGGCAAGACTGCGTGCGCCCGGCTGAGCTCATCGTGCAGTTGCTGCACCATGAGCAAGTCCTGGTCCACGACCGAACTGCCCAACGCCGCCACAAAGCTGCAGGCCGCAAAACCGGCCGCACGCACTTCGTAGGCAGCGATCCAGGCTTCGCGCTCCGACAGCCTTTCGGGCTTGACGGGCCAAACGCCGGGCCGCGGGCGCAGGCGCTCCATCCAACCGATGCGCCAGGGCTTGGCGCTGACGCGGGCGCGGAAGCAGCCCTGGTTCAGGCACATGCGGGCGTACAGCGGGTCGGCACCCAGTGCCTGGAAGTGCTGTGGCAGCTCGGGCTCGTGGGCGTCGAAGCCGCGGTGCATGGCCAGCAGGCGCATGCCGGCCGGCGTGCGGTAGAGGCGCAGGTGCCATTCGGGGTGGGCCAGCAGGAAAGCGTCGATGCGTTGCCGGGCGCGCCATTCGTCCGCCCCCGGATGGCGCATGCGGTGCTTCGCCAGCCGGGCGGACACAAAGCTGCTGAAGAGCCAGGCCCCCAGCGCCGCGGCAAAGAAAGCCACCCATGAATGCCGCTGATGGCCGAACACCGCCGCCAGGCCCCACAACAGGCCGAGCAGCGCACGCTTGAGGCCTTTGTCGACATCGGTGGGAAAGTCGATGTCGACGAACAAGGCCTTGGCGGTGTTCAGGCAACGCGCGCCGTAGCTGTTGCGGGTCACCACCAGGTCTTCGCCATGGCGGCTGACGATTTCCTCGCGGATCGGCAGGCCCTGGGCGCCGTTGTACGGCCGCTTGAAGTCGCGCGGCGGCAGCTTCTCGCCGGACAGGGCGCGGGCCAGCGCCTCCTGCGCGCGCTGGTCGGCGTGCTGCTGAGCCGCCTCCTGGCTGATGTCGGACCAGCCGAAGCGGCGCAGCGTGCGCTGGCTGCCTTCGGCCTTGTGTTGTGCGCGGCCTTCGGCCCAGAAGCTCGGGACGATCATCTGAACAGAGAGCTCAATGGACCTGGCCGCTGCCACCCTGCCCTGGCCGCATCTGCTGCTGGCGCCAGGCCAGGTAGCCCAGCAGCTCGGGCAGCGGGAAAAAACCTTCTTCCGGTGGATGGGCCGGGAGCTCGCACACTTCCAGCAGCTCGACCTCGGTGGCAGCGGCGCGTTCGCCCAGGGCGGTGTCCAGCACGATCAGCACGCCGCTGTCGAACTCCTCTTCCATCTCGGCAATGAAGCCGGGCACGGCAATGCGCAGGCCCAGCATGTGCGGCGCGTCTTCGTCCAGCAGCGGCTGGAACCACAGCTCGGCCGGCTGCAGCTCGATGCCCTGGTAGCGAATGCCAAAGTCGAAGCCCAGCGGTGGTTTCAGCGCAACGACCCGCCAGCCGGTGAGCGGCGAGGCCAGCGCCACCAGGGTTTCGACCTTGTCGAACAGGTCCACATCGCCCTGCGCGGTGATGACCAGTTCGCGCGGCGAGACCTCGGCCGACGAGACCTCGAACCACAGGCCGTCGTCGAGTGCCTGCAGGCGCAGCAGCAGCTCGTCCCAGAAGACATCGTCGGGACTGCGCAAGGCGTCCAGCTCGGCCTGGTGCTCGAACAGCCAGGCCCAGAACGCCTGGGCTGCCTCACGCCACGGCGCGGGGTCATTCAACTGCATGCTTTGGCCTCGGGTGACGGAAATGGAGGAACGGGGTCAGCTGGCGCCGGGCGACGGGGGCAAAGGGCCGAACAAGGCTTCCTGCTGCTGTTGCCAGCGCCCGGGCAAGCGGGCCCAGACCTGCAGCTTGCCGGCCTCGTCCTGGCGCGACCAGGCGATGATTTCATCGATGCTGCGCAGGCAACCTTCGCACCAGCCCGTGGCCGGATCCATGCGGCAGACGGAGATGCAAGGCGACGGCACCGGCTGGCCAGCGGACCAATCCGCGGGCAGGACGGGTGGCGCGTCCAGCAAGAAGGCGGGAACGGCGCGGTCCACCGGGCTCAGCCTTCCTGCGCCACGTCGGCCACCGGCGCGCCGGTGAGCTGCACCAGCTCGTCCGGGTGCAGGCGGAACACGCCGTTCGGGTGGCCGGCAGCGGCCCACACCTCGTCGAAGCGGAACAGCGTGCGGTCGATCAGCGTGACCGGCCGCGTGGCATGGCCCACTGGCGAAACGCCGCCGATGGAAAAGCCGGTGCGCGACTTGACGAAGGCCGCGTCGGCCCGGCCGATGGGGCCGACCAGCGCGGCAACCTTCTTCTCGTCCACCCGCTGGTCGCCCGCGGCCACCACCAGTACCGCCACTTCGTCGGACTTGCGCCGGAAGATCACGCTCTTGGCGATCTGCCCGGTCGCCAGGCCCAGCGCTTCGGCGGCTTCCTGGCAAGTGCGGGCCGGCACGTCCAGCCACTTGGGCAGGTGCGGGTGGCCACGCTCGGCCAGCAGGCGGGTGACCAGCGCAAAGCCTTCGTGCGGGGCTTCGGCAGCGGAAGATGAAAGTTCGATCTCGGCGCTCATGCCGTGATTGTGGCGGCAAGCGCTCAGCGCCTGGTCGGTGCGCCGCCGGACTTCGGCAGGCAGGCCAGCAGCACCATGCCCATCGCCAGCACTGCGGCGGTCAGGTACAGCGCACCATGGAAGCTGCCACTGGCCTGCGCCATCGCGCCAGACAGCGCGGGGGCTGCGATCTGTGCCGCGCCGTAACTCAGCGTCAGCCGCGCCATGGCTTTGCCCGGGTTGTGCGGCGAGCGGCGGCCCACCAGCGCCAGTGTCAGGCTGACGATGCCGACGAAGGTCGCGCCGTAGCCGATGGCGCTCAGCAGCGCCGCGGCCAGCGTGCCGGACAGTGCGGGCAGCAACACCGCCACCGCCTGCACGCCGAAGGCGATCAGCAGCGCACGCTGCTCGCCAATGCGACGGGCGATGCGATCCCACAGGAACACCGTGGGCAGTGCGGTAAGCCCCACCAGC
>NZ_VIDT01000138.1 GCF_006519715.1 Ideonella azotifigens | reverse complement strand
AGCCCGGGTCCGGTCTTCGTCGAAGTAGGCTCGCCAGTCCCAGCGCTCCGCAGGGATCTCGCTGATGCTGTCTTTGCCGGCGCTCAGGTTCGCCCAGAACGCTCCCACGTCCCCTGCCTCGGGGTAGCGGCCTGACAGGCCGATGATCGCGATTTCGCCAACCGCTGGACCCGCATTGCGCACATCGAAGCGCGAACCGAAGCGAGAACGGCTGCGCAGTGTCGGCACGATCTCGCGCTGCAGACCCGGGGCGACGGCAGGTGAAGAGAGCGCAGGTTTTTCACCAAGCAACTCGACCAGCTGCGTGTGGTGGCTCTGCAGGAAATAGCCGGACAGTGCGGCAATCGTCTGGTATTCGAAGAACAGCGTTTTCGGCAGCGGGCCGAAGGACTTCTCCAGCTTCTGCGTCAAGTCCATCACCAGGACGGAGTCGATGCCGTAGGCTTCCAGGGCCACCTGCGCATCGATCTTGTGTGGCGGCAGCTTCAAAGTGGCCGACAGCAGACGCACCAGGTGCCGCACCGTCTTGTCACGCAAGTCCTCGCCCAGCTGAACTGGCGCTGTCTCGGCTTGCGGGACGGCGGGTTCTGCCGGCGCAGCGGTCAACAGGGCGGCCTTCAGGCGTTCGACATGGCCCTCGACCACCAGCACCTGCGGCAGGCCACTGCCCAAGGCCTGGACCAAGGCTGTGCAACCACTGGCGCTGCGCAGCGGCGTCATGCCGATTTCCTGCAGCAGGTGGCGCCGCGTAGCAGCGTCCACCTGCATGCCGCCTTCTTCCCACAGCGGCCAGTTGATGGCCAGGCTGCGCCCCTGCCGCAGGCCTTGTGCCACCAGGCCATCCCGGAAATGGGCGAAGGCCTCCATGAAACCGTTGGCCGCCGCGTAGTCGGCCTGCCCGACGTTGCCCAGCGCACTGGCGATGGACGAGAAGCAGATGAAGCAGTCCAGCGCCAGATCGCGGGTGGCCGCGTCGAGGTTCAGCGTGCCGGCCACCTTGGCGTGCAGCACGTCCTGCAGTTCCTCGCGGGTCTTCCTGATGATGAAGCTGTCGCGCAGCACACCTGCGCTGTGCAGCACGCCGTTCAGGCCACCGAAGGCTTCGACGAGTTCGGCCACCAGGCTCGTCACGGCCTCGCGGTCGCCCACGTCGAGCTGGCGATATTGCGCAGCCCCGCCCATTGCCACCAGGCGGTCGAGGCTGGCCTGCGTCCTGGCGTTCAGCGGCGAGCGCCCGGTCAGCACCAGCCTCGCGCCCTTGGCCCGGCGCGCGATCTCCTGCGCGAAGATCAGGCCCAGGCCGCCTGCGCCACCGGTGATCAGGTAGACGCCCTGGTCCTGCCATGGCGAAGCCGCGTCAGCCACGCCGACCCACTCGGTCCAGCCGCCGACCTGGCGCTCGCCGCCGATGTAGCACACGTCCGCTGCCAGGCTGTCGCGGTTGTCGCGCAATGCCTGCGACAGGTTCTGCCCAGGTTCGACCTGGATCACCTGGCCGAGCAGAGCCGGGTTCTCCCGCTGCGCCGTGCGCAGCATGCCGCCCAGGCCCGCCATCAGCCGGGCCGTGCCCAGCTGGGGCACAAGCAACTGGACCCGGTGCTGGCCAGGCTGGCGGCTCAGGGACTGGAGCTGTGCCAGCAGCACCTCGGCTGCGGAGGCATAGCTCGCGGCCAGGTCCTCGTCCACGGCAATGGCCACGCAAGTCACATCCGGCAGCTCGGCCTGGACCTGGCGAGTGGCGGCCGCATCGAGGCCGCAGAGCATCACCACGTGCCGTGCGAAGCTGCGGCCCGCCGCGGCGTCGACGGCAACCGGCCTGGCTTCCCAGACCGGCTTGGCCAGCAAGGTCTGCAAAGCCGTTCCAGCTTCGGCAATGGGCGCGGCAATGCGCAGCCCGAGCCCACTGAACCGGACACAGACGACGCCGTGTTCGTCGCAAAGGTCAACGTCGATCGCGGATGGCAGCGCGCCAACGGCTGCCGTCCCGGCACTCGGTCGCAAGACGGCCCACATGTTGGCGGTGCACGGGGCGAGCAGTTCCAGCGCACCGAGCGTGGCGGGCAACCACAAGCGGCCATCGTCCGCGTGCCCGGCCGAGCGCAGCAGACCGAGGGTGGCTTGCAGTGCCGCGTCCAGCAGGCTGGGATGCAGCCCGTAACCTTCCGTCGGCGCGGAAGCCGGCAACACGACCCGGGCCAGGACCTGGCCGTCTCCGACCAGAAGTTCATTCAGGCCCTGGAAGCTCGGGCCGTATGCCAAGCCCATCCGGTCAAATGCCGCGTAGCACTGCGCAGCATCGAGATGCGCCGCGCTGCATTGCGCGCGCAACGCCACCAGGTCATGCGTTGCCACAGTGGCGCCAGGCGCCTCGGCGACCGTCACGACCGCGCCCTGGCAATGCACCCGGGATTCGTCGCCTTCGCCATCGCTGTAGATCTCGAAGCGGATGTCGCCAGCCGCCTGTGGCAGCAGCGCGATGTACAGTTCCACACCGTCCTCGCCGGCCACCACCGGTCGCAGCCAGGCGATGTCCCGGAGCTGCAGCGAGCAGTCTTCGTCCATGGCCAGGCTCACCGCGTGCCGCGCCATCTCCAGCTGCGCCACACCCGGCAGGATGCGCGTGCCTTTCACCCCATGGTCGGCGAAGAAGAACTCCTCGCCACTGAAGTGCGAACTGAAGCGCTGCACCTCAAAGCTGGAAGTGTTGCGATGCAGCAGCGGGTGCAGTTGACCGCCCGTTGCAGTCTGCACCGCCTGCGGCGCAGACACGTCCAGCCAGTAGCGTTCACGCGCAAACGGATAGGTGGGCAGGCTGATGCGCTGCGGCTTCTGGTTGCCGTACAGCCGCTGCCAGTCCACGGTCATGCCCTTGACCCACAGGTCCAGCAACTTGCCGAACTTGCCCTTGGCGATCCAGGCATCCGCCATGGCAGCCGTGTCCTCGTCGCCGGTCAGCGCCGCCAAGGTTTCCTTGTTCCGCTTGACCTGGCCCCGGTAGAGCTCGTCGACGTCGCGGCCTTCGAGGTGCTCGCTCAGCTTGTGCTTCAGTTCCTCCACCGAACTGACAACCAGCCCCAGCCGCTCTTCCATCGCCTCTCGCCCGACCTGCAGCGTGTAGGCGAGATCGGCAAGATGGATGGCCGCGTCGGCTTCGATGGCCTCGCGCAGTTGCCGGACTTGTTCCTGGAGCCGGTCTTCGCTTCTGGCCGACAGTACGATGAGTGCCGGGCCCTGGTCTGTGCGTTGGGTTTGCGCTGCGCTGTATTCCTCGACGACCACGTGCGCATTGGCCCCGCCCGCGCCGAACGACGAGATGCCGGCGATGCGTTTGCCTTCTGTCCTTGTTCCGCCGATTTCCCGGACAGGCCTGGGCCAGTCGGTGAGTGCTTGCTGCACGACGAAGGGCGTGGCCTCGAAGTCGATGTTGGGGTTCAGGACAGCCGAGTGCAGGCTGGGTGCGATCTGGCGGTGCTTGAGTTGCAGCAGGACTTTGGTGACGCCGGCAATGCCGGCGGCGCTTTCGCAGTGGCCGATGTTGGATTTGGCCGAGCCGATGGCGCAGTACTGTTTGTCGCTTGTCCATTGGCCGAAGGCTTTGGCCAGACCTGCGATTTCGATCGGGTCGCCCAGGCTGGTCCCCGTGCCGTGGGCTTCGATGTAGCTGATGTCCCGCGCGTCGATGCCGCCTTCCTTGAGCGCGCGCTCTATGACTTTGGCTTGCGCGTTGGGGTTCGGGACGGTGTAGCCGTTGGTCTTGCCGCCATGGTTGATGGCGCTGGCCTTGATGACGCCGTAGATGTGGTCGCCGTCGGCTTGCGCTTGGGCCAGGGGCTTGAGCAGGATGGCGCCCACGCCTTCTCCGGGGACGTAGCCTTCTCCGCCTTCGCCGAAGCTTTCGCAGCGGCCTTTGCCGGAGATGAATTTGCCCTGGGCGAGCATCAGATACTTGTTGGGATGCACCGAGACGTTGACGCCTCCGGCCACCGCCACGCTGCAGTTGCCTTGCCGCAGGCTTTGGCAGGCCAGGTGGATGGCGGTGAGCGAGGACGAGCACATGGTGTCCAGGGCCAGGCTGGGTCCGCTGAAGTTGCACCAGTAGGAGATGCGGTTGGCGATGGATGCGGGGCTGTTGAAGACGGCCAGGTTGTGGCCTCTGGCCTGTTCCTGCGCGCCGTAGAGTTGGTATTCCTCGTACATGACGCCGACGAACACGCCAACGTTCTGCTCCGCAGCGACGCTGCCCCGGGTGTAGCCGGCGTCTTCCAGCGTGGCGTGCACGCATTGCAGGAACAGCCGCTCCTGCGGGTCCATCAGTTCGGCTTCTCTCGGCGAGATGTTGAAGAACAGCGGGTCGAACTCATCCACGCCTTCGATGAAGCCGCCCCATTTGCTGTAGGTCTTGCCAGCCCGGGTCCGGTCTTCGTCGAAGTAGGCTCGCCAGTCCCAGCGCTCCGCAGGGATCTCGCTGATGCTGTCTTTGCCGGCGCTCAGGTTCGCCCAGAACGCTCCCACGTCCCCTGCCTCGGGGTAGCGGCCTGACAGGCCGATGATGGCAATCTCGCCGGCGGCAGAAGCGCTGGCATTCCCGTGGATCGGGCCGCGCACTTCGTAGCGAGAGCGGTGGCGCAACAGCGCTGAAACCGGCTTCTCCGCTGTTGCTGCCACAGGCAGCGCCACAGTGCTCGGGACGCTGCGCGCTTGCCCCACCAGCGCGGCCATTGCAGCAGGATGGTGCTGAACAAAATAGCCACTCAATGCGGCAATGGTCTGGTATTCGAAGAACAGCGTCTTGGGCAGCGGCCCGAACTGTTTTTCCAGGCTGCGCGTCAGGTCCAGGATCAGGATGGAGTCGATGCCGTAGCTCTCCATCTGTGCCTGTGCGTCGATCTTCTGTGTCGGCAGCTTCAGCGCATTGGCGAGGAAGCGGACCAGGTAGCGAACTGCTCTTTCGTCGAAGCTGTCCAGTGCATCGGCTGCTACCGGCACGGGCACAGGGGCGGGGACTGAGCGCTCTGCCTTCGGCGCGCTATCGGTCGGAGGTGTCGACGTGGTCATGGCCTTCAGGCCGAGCCGCCTGAATTGCACGCAGGCCATGCCGTTGGCGTCGCAGAGGTCGATGTCGACCTCCTGCACCGCGTCGCTGCTCGCATGGTCGGCGGTAGGCCGAACGACGGCCCACATCGCGGCCGTGCAAGGCGCAAGCACCGCCAGCGATCCCAAGGCAAACGGCAGCATCAGGCTCAGGCCGCCAGTGTTGGCGCCGATCCGCAGGCCAACCGAGGCCTGCATCGCCGCGTCGAGCAGGCTGGGGTGCAAGACGTAGCTGTCCTGTGCCGCCAGCACCGATGGCGGCAGCGTGATCGCGGCCACCGCCAGTTGCTCGCCGATGAACAGCTCGCCCAGCCCCTGGAAGCCGCTGCCGTAGTGCAGGCCAAGATCGTCGAACAGCGCGTAGCACTGCGCGGCACCCAGGTACGCCTGCGAGCATTGCTGCTGCAAGGCCGTGATGTCGTGCGTCACCGGCGCAGCCTGGTCCGCGGACGCCGTCACCAGGCCTTGGCCGTAGAACACCTCGGCCTCCGCGGTGCCAGCGTGCAGCGCATAACGGACATCGCCGTCATCCTCCGGATACAGCGAAACATGCAACGCCACACCCTCCGGCCCGACCGTGACGGGCCGTGCCCAGACCACGTCCTTCAGATGCAGCGCACCGGCACCATCGCCCATTCCGCTCATCGCCTCGCTCACCGCGAAGCGCGCCATTTCCAGTTGCGCGGCGCCGGGCAGGATGCGCTGGTCCAACACGACATGGTCGGCGAGGAAAAACTCGTTGCCGCTGAAGCGGCTGCTGAAGCGCGGCCCGAGCAGGTTCGAGGAATTGCGATGCACCAGCGGGTGCAGCAAGGCAGACGGGGCGGAAGTGGCCTGCGCGTCGCTGCGACCCGTCGGCACCCAATGTCGTTCCTTTGCAAACGCGTAGCTCGGCAAGCTGATGCGACGCGGCGGACGGTCGCTGTACATGCCTGTCCAGTCCACCGCCTCGCCTTTCACCCACAACGCAAGCAGCGTGTCCAGCTCGCTCCGCTCGATCCCACTGCGCGTGTCGGCGCTGGCCGTGGCCGCCTTGTTGCGCCCGGCCTGCCCGCGGTGGACCTCGTTGGCACCGGTGTCGCCGGCCAGATGGCGGGCCAGCTTCTCGCGCAGCTCTGCAAGCGAGCCTGCCACCAGGCCCAGCCGCGCCTTCATTGCTTCGCGGCCGACCTGCAGTGTGTAAGCCAGGTCATGCAGGTCGACGGCGGCGTTCTCCGGCGCGTTGGCGAATGCCCACAGCCGCTCTGCCTGCTCGCGCAGCCGCTCGTCATCGCGCGCCGACAGCACGACGGCGACGGGACCGGTCGCAGCAGGTCTGGCCACCGCCAGCGGGAGGTACTCCTCCAGTACCACGTGCGCATTGACGCCGCCAAAGCCGAACGAGCTCACGCCCGCACGACGCGGCAGGGCCTGGCCTTGCGCGTCGCGCAGTGCTGTCCACTCGCGCGCCTCCTGCACGACGTAGAACGGACTTCCATTGAGGTCGATGTACGGATTCAGCGCCTCGCTGTGCAAGCTTTTCACCAGCACCCTGTGCCTCATCTGCAGCAAGACCTTGATGACGCCGGTGACACCGGCCGCCAGTTCCAGGTGGCCGATGTTGGTCTTGACCGAGCCGATCCCGCAATGCGGCGCAGCGACGGCACTGTCCCCCGTGGTCGCGTACAGGGTCTTGAAGGCCGCCTTGAGCCCGTTGATCTCGACCGGGTCGCCCAGCTTGGTTCCGGTACCGTGCGCCTCGATGTAGGTCACCGTGCGGGGGTCAATGCCGGCGCGCTCGTAGGCCTTGGCGACCACCGCCGCCTGTGCGGTCGGATTCGGCGCCGTCAAGGAGTTGGCACGGCCGCCGTGGTTTTCGGCGATGCCGCGCACCAGACCGTGGATGTGGTCGCCATCGCGCTCGGCGTCCGACAGGCGCTTGAGCACCAGCATCGCCACGCCTTCGCCGCGCACGTAGCCGTTGGCCTCGCTGGAGAAGGTCTTGCAGCGGCCGTCCTCGGCCAGCATGCCGGCCTTCGCAAAGCTGGCGTGCAGCTCCGGATTGACGAGGGTGTTGACGCCACCGGCAATGGCCATGCCGCAGTCGCCCCGCTGCAGCGCGAGGACAGCGCGCCTCATGGCGACCAGCGAGCTGGAGCAGGCCGTTTCCACCGGCTCGCTGGGCCCATGCCAGTCGAGGAAATAGCTCATCCGGTTCGGGCCGACCGAAGCCACCGCGCCGGTTGACGAATGGCCTTCGACGGGTGTGTGCGCACGGCTGATCAGGCTGGCATAGCCGCTGGCCATCGTGCCGACGTAGAGCGCGGTGTTGCTGCCCGACAGGGCCGAGCCCGCGTAGCCAGCGTCTTCGAGCGCCTTCCAGACCTGCATCATCATCAGGCGCTGCTGCGGATCCATCAGCTCGGCTTCCTTCGGCGAGATGCCGAAGAACATCGGATCGAATTCGTCGATGCCAGCCATGAAGCCGCCCCACTTGACGCGGGCGTGCGCCTCTGCGGAGTCGGCGGACCAGGTCCCCCAATCAAGACGCTCACGCGGAATTTCGCTGATGCAGTCCTTGCCTTCGGCGAGCACGCGCCACAAGGCATCGATGTCATCCGCCATCGGGAACTGGCCGCTCATGCCGATGATGGCAATCGGCTCGTCCACCGCCGGGGCACGGCTGGGCGCTGCTGCCACAGTGGTGCGCTGGTCTTGGCTCGTGGACAGCGCCTGGGTCGCCCGGGGGGCCGGTGGGGCCGCAACAGGCCCGCCCTGGGGCGCGAAGTGGCGCCGCATGGTCTCGCGGCGCTCGCGGGCCAGGAAGCCTGCCAGTCCGTCCAGGGTCGGGAACTCGAAGAAGATCGTCGGTGTCAGCTCGGCCTGGTAGCGCTCGTTCAAGCCATTGCCGAAACCGGTCAGCGTGATCGAGTCGAAGCCGTATTCGCTGAGCGAGGTTTCGCCGTCGATGTCTTCAGGCTTCACCTTCAGCGTGGCCGAGACCCTCTCGACCAAAGCTTGCTGGATGCGCTGCCGCAACGTCGCGTCGTCGACGGCTGCGGGCTGGACCGCCACCACCGGTTCCACCGCCGCGACCGGTGCATCGAAGGCCTGGTGTTCCAAGCGCACAGGCGACGCCGCCGCTTCCTCGCGGCGTTCGGTCCAGTAGCGCTCGCGGGCAAACGGATAGGTTGGCAGGCTGATCCGCCGCGGCGCCTGGCCGCTGTTGCGATGCAATGCCGCCCAGTCGACCGGCAGGCCCCTGACCCACAGGCCCAGCAGCTTGTCGGCCTTGCCCTTGGCGAGCCAGGTGGCCGCGACCGAGGCCATGTCGATGTCTTCGTCACCGGCGAGCAGGACCATCGCGTCCTTGCCGCGCCTGGCTTGCCCGCGATGCAGGCCGGCGATGGCCTCGTCCCCTGCCAGGAAGGCAGAGAGCTTGTGGCGCAACTCGGCGAGCGATTCGACCGTCAGCGCGAGCCGTTCTTCCATCGCCTCGCGCCCGACCTGCAAGGTGTAGGCGAGATCGGCGAGCGAGAGCTCGGTCTGGTCTGCCGTGATCGCGGCGAGCAGGCGCCGCGCCTGGTCCTCCAGGCGATCCTGGCGACGCGCCGACAACACGACCATCACGGCGCCACCCATGCTGGCTGGCACCGCCGACGCGATGTATTCCTCGATCACCACATGCGCATTCGCGCCGCCCGCGCCAAACGACGAGATGCCGGCCGTGCGAGGGATCTCCTGCGCGCGGCCGCCGATGTCCCGAACCATTCGCGGCCAGGGCGCCAACTCCCGTTGCAATGCGAAGGGCGAATTGGCGAAGTCAATGGACGGATTGACCTCGGCCGCATGCAGGCTGGGCACCAGCGTCCGGTGCTTCATCTGCATCAGCACCTTGCTGAGGGCCACGATGCCAGCCGCGCTCTCGCAGTGGCCCACATTGGACTTGGCCGAACCGATGGCGCAGAACTGCTTGTCCTCGGTCCAGTCCCGGAAGGCCTTGGTGAGGCCGGCAATCTCGATCGGATCGCCCAGGCTGCTGCCGGTGCCCTGGGCTTCGAGGTAGCTGACGTTGCGGGCATCGACGCCCGCACGCTCCAGCGCGCTGCGCACGACCTGCGCCTGCATCGCCGGGTTGGGCACCATGTAGCCGTTGGTCCTGCCGCCGGCATTGACGGCGCTGCCCTTGATCACGCCGTGGATGTGATCGCCATCGGCAACGGCCTGCTGCAGCGGCTTGAGCACAAGCGCGCCCACGGCCTCGCCATCGACAAAGCCGTCGCCGTCAGCCGCAAACGACTTGCACTTGTCGCCGGCGGACAGCATCGTCATCGCGGACAGGGTCAGCAGGTGATCCGGGTCCACGATCAGGTTGACGCCGCCGGCAATCGCCACCTCGCTCTCGCCGCTGCGCAGGCTCTCCAGTGCCAGGTGGATGGCCGTCAGCGACGACGAGCAGGCGGTGTCCACCGCCATGCTGGGCCCCTGGAAGTCCAACAGGTAGGACACCCGGTTGGCGATGGACCAGAAGCGCGTGCCGCTCGGATAACGCTCGTTCATCACGCCGACGAACATGCCGACCTTGCGGCTGGCGCACAGCGTGGCGGGGGTGTAGCCGGCATCCTCGATGCAGGCGTAGGCCTCCTGGATGAACAGCCGCTCCTGCGGGCTCATGGCCTCCGCTTCGCGCGGCGAGATGTTGAAGAACAGCGGATCGAAGCAATCAACATCGTCGATGAAGCCGGCCCAGCGGGTGTAGGCCTTGCCGGGCTGGCCCCGGCGCTCATCGAAATACGGGGCGTGGTCCCAGCGCGCTGCCGGCACCTCGCGGATGCAGTTGCGTCCGGCCTTCAGGTGCGCCCAGAACTCGGTGACATCGGCCGCCTCCGGATAGCGCCCGGACAGCCCGATGATGGCCACGTCCAGCGTTGCAGGCGGCAGCGTTGCAGGCGGTGTGCCATTGCCTGGACGGCGGAAGCCGCGCGCTGTCGTGCGCCGCGACTGGCTCGTGATCCGAATGGGCGGCTCCGGCAGGCTTGGCGATGCCGCCACCTGCGGCGCTGCGGCGGCATCCAACCCGACCCAGCGCATCATCGCCTCGGGCTGGGTCGCGATGAAATGATCGGCCAGCGAATCGACGCTGGCGTACTCGAAGAACAGCGTCGGGCTGACCGCACTTTCGATGCCAAGGTCCTTGAACGCCTGGCGCAGGCCGTTGCTCAGCTCCAGCACCAGGATCGAGTCGATGCCGTAGGCGTCCAGGCCGGTGCCGGCATCGATCCTGTCGAGCGGCATCTTCAGGGTCTGGCCGACAAGCTTCTTGAACTGCTGCACGCACTTCTCGCGCAGCAGCGCGGACGTGGCGGTGACCTGGG
>NZ_VIDT01000137.1 GCF_006519715.1 Ideonella azotifigens | reverse complement strand
TCAGCGCGCAGCGGCGCTGCCAGGCCAGCGCCATGGCATCCAATGCCTGGCTGCCG
This sequence comes from Ideonella azotifigens, assembly GCF_006519715.1. Taxonomy (GTDB): domain Bacteria; phylum Pseudomonadota; class Gammaproteobacteria; order Burkholderiales; family Burkholderiaceae_C; genus Ideonella; species Ideonella azotifigens. The sequence continues at coordinate 10,486 of NZ_VIDT01000137.1, read as the reverse complement.
AACACCTGGCGGTGGTAGACGGCCGTCATCAGCGGCGTGGTGTCGGCCAGCACCACGGCATGCGTGGCAGCGGCCAGTTCGATGCGCCTGGCTTGTTCAAGGGCGATGGCTTCCTGCTCGGCCTCGCGTGGCGTGCGCCCCTGTGCATCGCACCATTCACGCAGGTATTCGGGCACCCAGGTGCAGGGCCAGCCGGTCAGTTCGGCCACGCGGGGTGCAAGCGCGGCGGCCAGCGTGCTCTTGCCGGTGCTCTCGGCGCCGACCAGCGCAATGACCCGCCCCGTTTGCTGCTGCTCAGGCACTGACCCGGCCCTCCAGCCTGCGCCAGGCTTGCCAGCCCGCGGCCGCCATCACGGTGAACACCGCGTACAGCAGCACCGTCAGCCAGAGCGACTTGACTGCGAACAAGCCCATGCTGACCAGGTTCACCGCAATCCACACCGGCCAGTTCTCGATCAGCTTGCGGCCCAGCAGGGTCTGGCCGGTGATGCTGGCGATGGTGGGCAGCGCGTCCCAGAACGGCACGTCGCTGTCGGTGAAGCGGCGCAGCAACAAGCCGAGCAATGGCCAGCCCAGCAGCGTGGCCAGCAAGGCCAGAGCGCGTTGCCGGCCGGTCAGGCGATGCACGCGCAGCGCACCGCCATCCTCGCCACGGCCGCTCAGCCATTGCCACCAGCCCCAGCCTGCGACCAGCACAAAGAAGATCTGCAGGCTGGCTTCACCATACAGCTTGTACTCGGCAAACAGCCCCGCATAGAGCAGCGAACTGGCGATGGCCAGCGGCCAGCCCAGCGGGTTCACGCGCATGTTGCAGGCCACCATCCAGATGGCCAGCACGCAGGCAAGCAGTTCGAGCCAGGTGAAAGGACTGCCCCACAGCGTGAAGGCGGGCGCGAGCAGGGTGGCCCACAGGGCAACGGCTGCCTGCAAGGCAGCGAACATCCAGTTCGGCATCGGCGTCAGGGTTGCGAGGGGGCGGCCGTGGCTGGCGCGAGCGGCGCGGGTGGCTTGGGCGCCGCATTTCCGGTGCTGCCGGCGCTGCTGGAAATCACCACCAGCAACTCATCCGGCTTGACCATGCCCAGTTCCAGCCTGGCCTTTTCCTCGACCATTTCCAGCCCGTTCTTCAGGTCGGCGACCTCGGCGGAGAGGCGCTCGTTCTGGGCGCGCGCCTTGTCGTTGGCGGCCAGCTGCGTGGCCAGTTCGCTGCGCAGGTTCATCACATGTGGCACGCCGCCGCGGCCGAACCAGAGTTCGGCCTGCACCAGCGCCAGCAAGGCGGCGAGGACAAAGGGCAGCACGCGCATGTCGCGATTGTGCCGCAAGCCCTTGTTGGCACCCCAAAACGAAAACGCCGGGCGAGGGCCCGGCGATGGTGAGCGGCGCCGGGCGCAAAGGCCCGGCATGCGGTCAGCGCAGGTTGTAGAACGCGGCGCGGCCCGGGTACACGGCCACGTCGCCCAGGTCTTCCTCGATGCGCAGCAACTGGTTGTACTTGGACATGCGGTCGCTGCGGCTCAGCGAGCCGGTCTTGATCTGGCCGGCGTTCAGGCCCACGGCGATGTCGGAGATCGTGTTGTCTTCGGTCTCGCCCGAGCGGTGGCTGATCACTGCGGTGTAGCCCGCGCGCTTGGCCATCTCGATGGCGGCGAAGGTCTCGGTCAGCGTGCCGATCTGGTTGATCTTGATCAGGATCGAGTTGGCAATGCCCTTCTCGATGCCTTCCTTCAGGATCTTGGTGTTGGTGACGAACAGGTCGTCGCCCACGATCTGGACCTTCTTGCCCAGGCGCTCGGTCAGGTGCTTCCAGCCGTCCCAGTCGCCTTCGGCCATGCCGTCTTCGATCGAGATGATGGGGTACTTGTCGACCCAGGTGGCCATCATGTCGGTCCACTCGGCGGCCGTCAGCGTCAGGCCTTCGCCTTCGAGGTGGTACTTGCCGTCCTTGTAGAACTCGCTGGCGGCGCAGTCCAGGCCGATGGCGATCTGCGTGCCGGCCTCGAAGCCGGCCTTGTCGATGGCTTCCAGGATCAGCTGGATCGCGGCTTCGTGGCTGGGCAGGCTGGGCGCAAAGCCGCCTTCGTCGCCGACCGTGGTGCTCATGCCCTTGGCATCGATGATCTTCTTCAGCGCGTGGAAGACCTCGGCACCGTAGCGCAGCGCTTCGCGGAAGCTGGGCGCGCCGACCGGGATGATCATGAACTCCTGCAGGTCCAGGCTGTTGTTGGCGTGCGCGCCACCGTTGATGACGTTCATCATTGGCACCGGCAACTGCACGCCGCCCATGCCGCCGAAGTAGCGGTACAGCGGCAGGCCGGACTCTTCGGCTGCGGCACGTGCCACGGCCATCGAGACGGCCAGCATCGCGTTGGCGCCCAGGCGGCTCTTGTTGTCGGTGCCGTCCAGGTCGATCAGCGTCTTGTCCAGAAAGGCCTGCTCGGAGGCATCCAGGCCCAGCACCGCTTCGCTGATGTCGTTGTTGATGTTCTGGACGGCCTTCAGCACACCCTTGCCCAGGTAGCGGCTCTTGTCGCCGTCGCGCAGCTCGATGGCTTCACGCGAGCCAGTCGAAGCGCCAGAAGGCACGGCCGCGCGGCCCATCACGCCCGATTCCAGCAGCACGTCGCACTCGACCGTGGGGTTGCCACGGCTGTCGAGGATTTCGCGGCCGACGATGTCAACGATTGCACTCATTGCTCTCTCCGTAATGAAAATTCTTCTGCGGCGCGCAGGGTGCCAGAAACGGGTTACCCGCGTACATCAGCTTGTTGCGCCGCGGGCGAGACTTCAGCAGCTGAAGTCGTTCTCCAGCAACGGCTGGGCCTTGATCACCTTGTCCAGAGCGACCAGTTGCGCCAGCAGCGTCTTCATGTGCTTGAGCGGCACGGCGTTGGGGCCGTCGCTGAAGGCCTCGGCAGGGTTCGGGTGCGTCTCCATGAACAGGCCCGCGACGCCCACGCCCACGCCGGCCCGCGCCAGCACCGGCACCATCTCGCGCGCACCACCGCTGGAGCCGCCAAGACCGCCGGGCTTCTGCACCGAGTGGGTCACGTCGAACACCACCGGCGCGCCGGAATTGCGCATCTCGGCCAGGCTGGTCATGTCGGCCACCAGATTGTTGTAGCCGAAGCTGACGCCGCGTTCGCAGGCCAGGAAGCGATCTTCGGAAAGGCCCACCTCACGCGCGGCGGCGCGGGCCTTGTCGATGACGTTCTTCATGTCCCAGGGCGCGAGGAACTGGCCCTTCTTGATGTTGACCGGCTTGCCCGATTGCGCGACCGCGCGGATGAAGTCCGTCTGGCGGCACAGGAAGGCCGGGGTCTGCAGCACGTCCACGACGCTGGCGACCTCTGCCACCTGCGTCGCGTCGTGCACGTCGGTCAGCACCGGCAGGCCGGTCTGGCGGCGCACCTCGTCGAGGATCTTGAGTCCCGCCTCCATGCCGACGCCGCGCTTGGTGGTGCCGGACGAGCGGTTGGCCTTGTCGAACGAGCCCTTGTAGATCAGCGGAATGCCGAGCGCCGTGCAGGCTTCCTTCAGCTGGCCGGCCACTTCCAGGGTCAACTCCAGCCCTTCGATCGAGCAGGTCCCGGCGATCAGGAAAAACGGCTTGTCGAGGCCGACCTCGAATCCGGCGAGTTTCATGCGGTGCCCTTTTCGGCAGTGGCGGCGGACGCTGCAGCAGCTTGCTGCTGGTGGCTGATCGCCGCCTTGATGTAGTCCTTGAACAGCGGATGGCCGTCCCACGGCGTGGACTTGAATTCCGGGTGGAACTGCACGCCGACGAACCACGGATGCACCGTGCGCGGCAGTTCGACCATCTCGGTCAGCTTCTCGCGCTGGGTGATGGCCGAGATCACCAGGCCGGCCTGCTGCAGGCGGTCCAGGTAGTGCTCGTTGGCCTCGTAGCGGTGGCGGTGGCGCTCGGTGACCACCGGACCGTAGATGTCATGGGCCAGCGTGCCTGGCTTGACGTCCGAACTCTGCGCGCCCAGGCGCATCGTGCCGCCCAGGTCGGAGTTGGCATCGCGCTTCTGGATCGAGCCGTCGGCGTCCTGCCATTCGTCGATCAGCGCGATCACCGGGTGCGGCGTGTCGGGCTCGAACTCGGTCGAGTTGGCGCCGGTCAGGCCGACCATGTGGCGGGCGTATTCGATGGTGGCCACCTGCATGCCCAGGCAGATGCCCAGGTACGGCAACTTGTGCTCGCGGGCGAAGCGGGCGGCGGCGATCTTGCCTTCCACGCCGCGCTTGCCAAAGCCGCCAGGCACCAGCACGGCATCGAAGCCGCTGAGCTGCACGGCGGCGTTGGCGTCGTTCAGCTCTTCCGAGTCCACGTATTCGATCTTCACGCGCACATGGTTGTGCAGGCCGGCGTGGCGCAGCGCTTCGTTGAGCGACTTGTACGAGTCCGACAGCTCGGTGTACTTGCCGCACATCGCGATCGTGACTTCGCCCTTCGGATGCGCCACCTCGTGCACCAGGTTGTCCCAGGTGCGCAGGTCGGCCGGGCGGGTCAGCAGCTGCAGCTTCATGCAGATCAGCTCGTCCAGGCCCTGCTCATGCAGCATGCGGGGCACCTTGTAGATGGTGTCCACGTCCCACATCGAGATCACCCCATGCGAGGCCACGTTGGTGAACAGCGAGATCTTCTCGCGCTCCTCGGCCGGCACCTCGCGGTCGGCGCGGCACAGCAGCGCGTCCGGCTGGATGCCGATCTCGCGCAGCTTCTGCACCGTGTGCTGGGTCGGCTTGGTCTTCAACTCGCCGGCAGCCTTGATGTAAGGCACGTAGGTGAGGTGCACGAATGCGGTGTTGGTCGGGCCCATCTTCAGGCTGAGCTGACGCACCGCTTCGAGGAAGGGCAGCGACTCGATGTCGCCCACCGTGCCGCCGATTTCCACGATGGCCACGTCGACCGCTTCGGGCGTGCCGAAGCCCGCGCCGCGCTTGACGTACTCCTGGATCTCGTTGGTGACGTGCGGGATGACCTGCACCGTCTTGCCGAGGTAGTCACCGCGACGTTCCTTCTCCAGCACCGTCTTGTAGATCTGGCCGCTGGTGAAGTTGTTGCTGCGCTTCATGCGCGTGGTGATGAAGCGCTCGTAGTGGCCGAGGTCCAGGTCGGTCTCCGCGCCATCGTCGGTGACGAACACCTCGCCGTGCTGGAACGGCGACATCGTGCCCGGATCCACATTCAGGTATGGATCCAGCTTGATGAGGGTGACTTTGAGACCGCGCGATTCAAGAATCGCTGCGAGAGAGGCCGATGCGATGCCCTTGCCCAGGGAAGACACCACACCGCCGGTGACGAAGACGAACTTGGTCATTTCTTGCAGCGTACGCGGTCTCGCCCGCGGGCCCGAAGACAGGCCGCATCACGGGGATGCACGAACGCTGTGGTGGTAAAACGGCATTATACCGGGGCCTACCCGGCCGGGCGGGGCCGCGTGTTCAGGACATGCCGCGCAGCAGCTTCAGCACTTCGTCGGCCGTGTCGTCCGGCCGCTCCATCGGGTACAGGTGCGTGCCTTCGAACCAGACGAAACGCTGCTTGGCCAGTGCCCGCGCGCCTTCGGTGCCACCCTGGCGCATTTCGGCTGACTGGGTGCCGGCAATGAAGCCCACGGGACACTGCAGCGGATGCTTGTGCAGCACCAGCCCCAGGTGATGCGGCAGCGTGTTGTAGATGCGGGTTTCGATCTCGCGCTTGAAGCCCAGCACGATGCGGGCCTCTTCGCGCACCGCCTCGGCCGCATCGGCCTCGACAAAGCCGGTGGCCACGTAGTCGGCCAGCACCCGCGGGTCCCAGCGGGCAAACACCGGCTTGCCGGCGAAATGCGCATGCACGGCCTCGCGGCTGGGCCACTCATGGCGCCGCTTGACCGAGACCTTGCCGGGCGAAATGCTGGGCAGCAGGCCGCCCAGCTTGACCATTTGCAGGCTGTGGGCACGCCAGCCGGTGATCACCGGCGAGTCCAGCATCAGCAGGCCGCGCGCAAGTTCGGGCCGGCGGCTGGCCGCCATCAGGCTCAGCAAGCCGCCCAGCGAATGGCCAACCAGGAAGACCCTGCCTTCGGTTTCGCGTTCGACAAACGCCAGCAATTCGTCGCGCAGTGCGCGCCAGTTGCTCGCCACCGGGTATTTCGGGTCATGGCCCAGGCGCTCGGGGGCCTTGACCTCGAAACCTGCCGCGCGCCAGCGCTCGAACAGCACCCGGTAAGTGCCGGCGCCAAAGCCATTGGCGTGCGCAAAGACGATCGTGTCAGCCATGCCGGATCAGACGATTTTTTCGTCGGGGCCCTGGATCTTGCGCATCGGTTCGTAGCGATGGCTGGGTGTCAGCAGTGGATGCACCGCGTCGCCGCCGCCCCAGTGCGGATCGTCAATGCCCTCGAACACCTCGCGCAGCCGTTGGCCCCAGGTGTTGTGGATCATGCGGAAATACGGGTTGTGGTCGTCAATCACCGCGATGCGGTTGCTCTGCAGGCTGTCCTTCTCGTAGACCATCAGGTCCAGCGGCAGGCCGACCGAGAGGTTGGACTTCAGCGTCGAATCCATTGACACCAGTGCGCACTTGGCCGCTTCGTCCAGCGGCGTGCCCGGCGTCAGCACCCGGTCCAGGATGGGCTTGCCGTACTTGCTCTCGCCGATCTGGAAGAAGCAGGTCTCGCGCGTGGCCTCGATGAAGTTGCCGGCCGAATAGACCAGGAACAGCCGCATCGCCTCGTTGCCGATCTGGCCGCCGAAGATCATGCTGCAGTTGAAATCGATGCCCGCGGCCTTCAGCGAAGGGCCGTCCTGGTCATAGACCCGGCGCACCGCGCTGCCCAGCACGCGCGTGGCCTCGAACATGCTCTTGGCGTTCCAGATCGTGATCGGCTCTTCGTCGCCGTTGGCCAGCTTCTCGACCTGCAGGATTTCCCGCACCGACTGCGAGATGCTCAGGTTGCCGGCCGACATCAGCACCATGAAGCGCTCGCCGGGCTGCTCGTACACGATCATCTTGCGGAAGGTGCTGATCGCGTCCAGGCCCGCATTGGTGCGGGAGTCCGAGAGGAACACGAGGCCGGCGTTGAGCCGGATGCCGACGCAGTAAGTCATGGAATTGCCCGCGGACCGGGAAATCGCTGAAACCGCGATTGTCCACGCTGGCCGGGACTTTGCCCGGCCGAGCATGCGCTTGGCGCGGGATCAGTCGGTCCAGGCCAACAGCTCGCACCCCAGGATCTGCTGCTCACCGTCCCGGTCCTTCACGTAGAAGCGGTTCGCATCGCCGCTGGCGGGCAGTGCGACCACGTTGCGGGCCTCCACCGGCACCCACCACAGGTCACAGCTGCCCATGCAGCCCACGCCGTTGCAGAAGTGGCCGGTGTCCACGTCGAACGCCAGCGTGCGGCCGTCAGGTGACCATTTCGGGAAGTAGCTCATCGTGGTCTGCGTCACCCGGCCCAGGTTGCTGCCGTCCATCCCGGCCACCCAGATGTCCGCCTCGCCGCCAGTGGTGTTCGGGTTCTCCAGCCGCAGCGCCATCTGCGTGCCCTGCCGATTGACCCACACGCCACCCACCTGGCGGCCGGGGGGCAAGCTCAACTGCCCGGCAGGCGTGTCGCCGCCATCCACCTGGCCGATCTGCATCGCCCCGCTGACGCTGACGGCCAGGTAGCGCCCGTCCGGCAACCAGCTGATGTAGTCGTTTGCCGGGAATTGCTTGACCGTCGTCATGGTGCTCAGGTCCACGAAGATCCAGTCTTCCGGGGAAATGACGTCGTCGGCAATCGACAGCAGCAGCATGGACTTGTTGACCGGAGAAGGTGCGCCCACACGCAGGTAGCGGTTGGACGTGGCCGAGTAGAGGACGTTGCCGCTGGCCGTGTCCACCACCTTCAGCGTGGTGTATTCGTCGTAGCTGTTCCAGTCGATCGTGGCGTACTGGCTGCCGTCCGGCCAGGGCCAGGCGTCCAGTTCGGCGGTGACCTGCGAGGGCAGTGCGCCATCGGGCGAAGCGATCTGCGTGCCGTCGCGGAAGTCCAGCGCGTAGTCCTCGTGCCACAGCCGTCCGGAGACGGAAGGGGCCGGTGCCGGGGCAGGCGTGGGTGCCGGTGCGGGAGCTGGCGAAGGCGAGGGGGATGGGGCAGGCGAGGGCGAAGGGCTGGGCGCGGGTGCCGGGCCGCTGGTCGGCTCCGAGGTGTCGCTGCCGCCGCCGCCACAGGCGGCGAGGCTGCAGGCAAGGGCCATCAGCGCGGCCATGCGTTGCAGGCGGCGGGCTGTGGAGAAAGTGGCGGATCGGTTGTGCATGGCGTTGTCGTCCCTGAATCAGTCGCGCCACCCCGGGTGAGGCGGCGGTGCCAAGGCTAGGCAGCGCACCGTTCAAATAACATGCTTGAAACTGAACCGTGAGCCCACCGCGTTGCGCCTTTCACCCTCCGACGAAGTGCCCGGCTGGACGCCGGCCGCCGACCTGTTGGTCACCGAGCCGGCCGCCGTCGAGATCCTCTGGCTGCCGGACAAGCGCCTGCACCTGAAGCCCTTCCTGGGCCGCAGCGCGGACCTGGCCGGCGCCGCGGCCGAGCTGGGCATTGCCAAGCCGGCGATGAGCTACTGGATCAAGCGTCTGAGCGAAGCCGGCCTGATCCGCCCCGAGCGCGTGGAGAAGCGGGCGCGCCACCGCGTCACTTTCTACCGATGCGTGGCGGACCGTGTGCGCGTCAGCCTCGAACATGCGCCGATGGAAAGCTACGAGGCCGTCTTTGCGGACTTCTCGCAGCGCTGGCACGGCCAGGCCTTGTCGGCCATGTCGCGCTCGCTGGTGCGCCAGGCGCCCAGCCTGGAGCTGTGCCTGGCGCACACGCCTTCGGCGGGGTTGTTCACCACCATCCTGCCGCGCGAGGGCCACGCCCAGCCGCCGGACGACTTCCTCTATTACTGGTGCCGCCTCTGGCTCACCGAAGCGGAAACCGAAGCGCTGGCCCGCGAACTCAACGCCGTCTACGACCGCTACGGTGCGTTGAGCGACAAGGCCAACAAGCCGGTGTCCTCATTGATGCACCTCATCCACGTGCGCGAGCCGCGTTGAGCGATTCCTGCCGGGTGAAGGCCGTGCGTTTCAGCCCTGGCCCTGCGCCTGCAACTGCTTCAGGCGGTACAGCGCGTCCAGCGCTTCCTTGGGCGACATCGCGTCCGGGTTGATCGCCGCCATTGCCTGCTCCACGGCAGAGGCTTCGCGCACCGGCGAGGCAGCCGGCGCGGCGAACAAGTCCACTTGCGGGTCACCGGCGCGCGAGTTGGTTTCCAGCGCTTCCAGCGTGTGCCGCGCCTGGCGGACCAGCGCGGGCGGCATGCCGGCCAGCCGGGCGACCTGCACGCCGTAGCTGCGGCTGGCCGGGCCGGGCTCGATCGCGTGAAGGAAGACGATGTCGTCCCCGCTTTCGACCGCGCTCACGTGCAGGTTCAGCGCCCGCTCGTGCTTGCGCGGGAACTCGGTCAGCTCGAAGTAATGGGTGGCAAACAGCGTGAAAGACTTGTTGCGGTCGTGCAGCTGCGTGGCGATGGCCGAGGCCAGCGCCAGGCCGTCGAAGGTGGAGGTGCCGCGGCCGATCTCGTCCATCAGCACCAGCGAATGCTCGGTCGCGCCGTGCACGATGGCGGCCGCCTCGGTCATTTCCATCATGAAGGTGGACTGGGCGTTGGCCAGGTCGTCCGCGGCGCCAATGCGGGTGTGGATCGCGTCGATCGGCCCCAGCCGGCAGCGCCGTGCGGGCACGTAGCTGCCCATGGCCGCCAGCAGCACGATCAGCGCCACCTGGCGCATGTAGGTGCTCTTGCCGCCCATGTTCGGGCCGGTGATGATCTGCAGCTTGGTGCGCGCGTCCAGCCGGCAGTCGTTGGCGATGAAGTCCCCCGCGCCGGTCTCGGCCAGCCGCGCCTGCACGACGGGATGCCGGCCGGCCTCGATGTCCAGGCAGGGATGCGAGACGAACTCCGGCCGGCACCAGTCCAGCGTGGTGGCGCGTTCGGCCAGCGCCGCCAGTGCGTCCAGGCTGGCGAGGGCCCGGCCCAGCGCGGCCAGCGGCTGCAGCCAGTGCTGAAGCTGGTCCAGCAGCTGCTCGAACAGCCACTTCTCGCGTGCCAGCGCCCGGTCCTGCGCCGAGAGCGCCTTGTCCTCGAAGGTCTTCAGCTCGGGCGTGATGAAGCGCTCGGCATTCTTCAGCGTCTGCCGGCGCTGGTAGTCCAGCGGCACCCGGTCCAGGCCCGAGCTGGTGACCTCGATGTAGAAGCCATGCACCCGGTTGAACTGCACCCGCAGGTTGGTGATGCCGGTGCGCGCACGCTCGCGCGTCTCCAGCTCCAGCAGGAAGGCGTCGCAGTTCTGGCCAATGGCGCGCAGCTCGTCCAGCTCGGCGTCGAAACCGGTGGCGATCACGCCGCCGTCGCGCAGCAGCACCGCCGGCTCCTCGGCCACGGCGCGGGCCAGCAGCTGGCCCAC
>NZ_VIDT01000136.1 GCF_006519715.1 Ideonella azotifigens | reverse complement strand
AACGGCCGCCTGGGTGACCGCGGCCTGAGCCCGAGCGCACGCGACGCCACCATCAGCCTGAGCAACCGCGGCAGCGTGGTCAATGCCAACGACGCCAAGACCCTGGCGCTCTATGGCCGCACCGGTGACGGCGTGGACCTGCAGAGCAACTACAGCAGCTGCCCCGGCGCGGCGGCGGGCGAGTCCTGCCACTGAGCTGCTTTTTGCCCCTGACACGACGGCGCCCCGCGGGGCGCCGTTTTTCCTGGCTCACCCACACCGCAGCGCCCTGACGCACAAGAAGTAACCCCCTCGAAACTCCTGCGGAGTAAGCTGCGCCGCGGCACCGATGGAATCGGTTCCAAACCGGCGCAGCGCGCTGCCCGCATCGCGGCCGCCGCCACAACAAAAGGAGACAGAGATGCAGCTTCTTCCCACCTCACCGGCGGGTCGCGCGCCCGCGCGCCACAACGCCGAGGCGCGGCGCACACGACCGCTGATGCTGGCGCTGGCCGCCGTCATCGCCACCACCGGCCTGTCGGCCACGGCCTTCGCGAAGTCCGTCAAGCCCACGGTCGTCGCCGCGCCGGACTTCGGCCCCAACGTGCACATCCTCACGCCCGACATGGCGCTGGCCGACATCCAGACCGTGGTCGACGGCATTGCCGCGCGCCAGGTGTCCAACCAGTTCGGCCCCGAGCGTGATGCCGTGCTGTTCATGCCCGGCGCCTACGGCACGCCGGCTGCGCCGCTGAACTTCCAGGTCGGCTACAACACCGCCGTTGCCGGCCTCGGCCGCTCGCCCACCGACGTGACCGTGACCGGCTCGATCAACGTCTACAACCAGTGCGACAGCAGCGGCTGCTTTGCGCTCAGCAACTTCTGGCGCTCGCTGTCCAACCTCAACATCGAGGTCAGCAACAGCAGCTTCGGCTGCTACGCCGGCGAGTTCTGGGCCGTCTCGCAGGCAGCACCCATGCGCCGCGTGCGCGTGAACGGCAACACCACGCTGATGGACTACTGCACCGGGCCGTCCTATGCCAGCGGCGGCTTCATTGCCGACTCGAAGTTCGAGAACACCGTGATCAACGGCTCGCAGCAGCAATGGCTGGTGCGCGACAGCGCGATGGCCGGCTGGAGCAACGGCGTCTGGAACCAGGTCTTCTCCGGCGTGCTGGGCGCGCCTGCGCAATGCTTCCCCGGCGGCAACGGCTGCGGCCCGTACACCACGCTGGCCACCAGCCCGGTGACGCGCGAGGCGCCCTACCTCTACGTGGACGGTGACAGCGGCTACAAGGTCTTCGTGCCGGCCCTGCGCCGCAACTCCAGCGGCACGACCTGGGCCAACGGCCCGACCGCCGGCACCGCGATCCCGATTGCCGACTTCTTCATCGCCAAGCCCAGCGACTCGGTGACCGCGATCAACCAGGCGCTGGCCGCTGGCAAGCACCTGATCCTCACGCCAGGCGTCTACAACCTGAGCCAGACCATCGTCGTCAAGCGCGCCAACACCGTGGTCCTGGGCCTGGGCTTTCCGACGCTGGTACCGCAGGGCGGCGTGATCGCGATGAAGGTCACGGACGTGCCGGGTGTCGACATCGCCGGCGTGGTCTTCGATGCCGGCCCGGTGCTGTCCTCGGTGCTGCTGCAAGTGGGCACCAAGGCCAACACCGCTGGTTTCACCGACCAGCCCGGCGCACTGCACGACGTGTTCTTCCGCATCGGCGGCATGGCGGCCGGCTCGGCCACCAACAGCCTGGCGGTGAACACCGGCGGCACCCTGCTGGACAACATCTGGGCCTGGCGTGCCGACCACGGCAACGGCGTGGGCTGGACGGTCAATCCGGCCGACCACGGCGTGATCGTCAACGGCGACGACGTGACGGCCTACGGCCTGTTCGTCGAGCACTACCAGAAGTACCAGGCGATCTGGAACGGTGAGCGCGGCAAGGTCATCTTCTTCCAGAACGAAATGCCTTACGACCCGCCCTCGCAGGCCGCCTGGTCCAAGTCGCCCACCAGCCCCGGCTGGGCCGCGCTGAAGGTGGACAAGGACGTGAAGGCCTTCAACGCCTGGGCGCTGGGCTCGTACACCTTCTTCAACCAGGGCATCGACATCTTCGCGGCCCGCGCGTTCGAAGTGCCGCGCAGCCTGCCCAAGGGCAGCCTGAAGGACATCACGACCATCTTCCTGGACCCCAGCCACGGCATGGGAGGGACGCTGAACGTGATCAACAGCACCGGCGGCCCGGCGCTCATCACCAACCCGAGCACGCCGGTGACGGTGACCAGCTTCCCGTGATGCGGGCAGGCTGAACTGACCGGCAACGGCGCCCCGCGGGGCGCCGTTTTCCTTGGTGCTTTCGCCACGCGCCAGCAGCTTCGCGGGCCTTGGTCCACAATCTCCGCGCCGCCTCTGGCAGCCTCACTCCCCTCGGTGCCACCGGGCATCGCCTCACTCAGGAAGCGCACAAGATCATGAAGATTTCCACCTCGCTCTTCGCCGGCCTGGCGCTTGCCACCGCTGCCCTCGCCACTCACGCGGCCGACCTGCTGGACGGCGTGAAAAGCCGTGGCACGCTGCGCGTGGCGCTGGAAGGCACCTACCCGCCGTTCAACTTCAAGGACAAGGGCGAACTCGCCGGCTTCGAGGTGGACCTGGCCAAGCTCATCGCCACCAAGCTGGGCGTGAAGGCCGAGTTCACCACCACCGAGTGGAGCGGCATCCTGGCGGGCCTCTCAGCCGGCAAGTACGACGTGATCCTCAACCAGGTCGGTGTGACCGACCAGCGCAAGCAGGCCTTCGACTTCAGCGAGCCGTACACCATCTCGGCGCCGCAGCTGATCCTGCGCAAGAACGAGACGCGTGAATTCAGGAACCTCGAAGCGCTCAAGGGCCTGAAGCTGGGCGTGGGCCAGGGCACGAACTTCGAGCAGAAGGCCAAGGCCACGCCGGGCGTGGAGGTGCGCAGCTACCCCGGCGCGCCGGAATACCTGCAGGACCTGGCCGCCAAGCGCATCGACGCGGCGCTGAACGACAGCCTGATGGTCAACTACCTGGTCAAGACCTCGCCGCTGCCGATCAAGCCCGGCGCGCCGGTGGGTGACGTGGAAAAGTCGGCCATTCCCGTCGTCAAGGGCAACCCGCAGCTGCTGGCCGCGCTGAACAAGGCGCTGGCCGATGCGTTCAAGGACGGCAGCTTCAAGACCGTCTCGGTCAAGTGGTTCGGCGTGGACGTCAGCAAAGCGCCGTCCGAGCGCTGAGCAACTGACGAAGACCCACCGATGGAACTGCTGGATCTTTGGGAACTGTTCCGCGATGCCGCGCCCATCCTGCTCAAGGGCTGCGGCTACACGCTGATGTTCGCGCTGGGCGCGATGGTGGGCGGCACCGTGCTGGGCTTTCCATTGGCCATTGCCCGCGTGCTGCCGAACAAGGCGCTGCGCGGCGCGGCAGCGGCCTACGTCAGCATGATGCGCGGCACGCCGCTGCTGGTGCAGGTGTTCGTCATCTACTACGGCCTGCCCAGCATCGGCATCGAGTTCTCGCCGTTCACCGCCGGCCTGCTGGCGCTGAGCCTGAACGCCGCGGCCTATCTCTCCGAAACCTTGCGCGGCGCGCTCAACGGCGTCTCGCGTGACCAGTGGGCCGCCGGCTACAGCCTGGGCCTCACCTACGCGCAGGCGCTGCGCTTCGTGGTCCTGCCACAGGCCTTGCGCACAGCGCTGCCCGGCATGAGCAACACCTTGATCAGCCTGATCAAGGACACCTCGCTGGTCTCGGTGATCACCGTGACCGAGCTGATGCTGGCGACCAAGGAACTCATCGCCGCCACCTTCCGTCCGCTGCCGCTGTACCTCGCCGCCGCCGCGCTGTACTGGTTGATGAGCCTGGCCTTCGAGCGCCTGCAGGCCTGGCAGGAGAAGCGGCTGAACCGCGCCCACGCCCGGTAAGCGGCGCCGCCCGGGAGGGCGGCGCATCGTCCACATGGGAGTCGTCTTTCGGCGGGTCTTGCCTGACAGTGGCAGGGTCCGACGCACGCGTGACACGCGTTGTCACGCGTCGCGCGCCAACCGAAAGACGACCATGACCACCACCGCGCTGCCCACTGTCCAACCCCTGCTCGCGCGCCAGTCCGTCGCCAACTTCGCCTGGGTCATGGGGCTGGGTGGCCTGGCCAATGCCTATGCCGGCGCGCACGCGGTGTTCGGCCTGCCGCTGTGGTGCAGCCAGGTGCTGCTGGGGCTGAGCTGCGCGCTGTTTGCCTTGCTGGTCGTGACTCACGTGGCCAAGGCCTTGCTGCACTTCGACGCGGTGCGCGCCGAGTTCAACCACGCGGTGCGGTCCAGCTTCTTTCCGGCCGCTTCGGTCGCCACCGTGGTCGTGGCCATCGGCCTGCGGCCTTACAACGAACCACTGGCGCGGGCCTTGTGGTGCCTGGGCGCCGCAGCGCACTTCGCGCTGGCGCTCACCTTGATCCGCCGCTGGCTGCTCGCGGCGCAGGACGAAAGCGTGATGACGCCGGCCTGGTTCATCCCGGTGGTCGGCAACATCCTGCTGCCGGTCGGCGGCGCGCCGCTGGGCTTCGTGCACGCCAGCTGGTTCTTCTTCTCGGTCGGCCTGGTGCTGTGGCTGGTGTTCTTCACGATCGCGATGCACCGCGTGCTGTTCTTCGCGCCGATGAGCGAGCGCAGCATCCCCACGCTGTTCATCCTGCTGGCGCCGCCGTCGATCGGCTTTGCGGCCTACACCGCGCTGGAAGCCACGCAGGTCGGCCAGGTGGGCCTGCTTGCCACGGTGCTCTACAACCTGGCACTGTTCATTGCCATCCTGCTGGCCACGCTGGTGCCGCGCATCACGCACGGCCCGTTTTTCCTCAGCTGGTGGGCCATGACCTTCCCGCTGGACGGCTGGGCCGGCGCCTGCCTGGCCTACCACCGCCTGCAGCCCGGCCCCGCCACCGGCGCGGTGGCCGCCGTCGCGCTGGGCTGCGCCACGCTGATGGTGCTGTGGATGACGCTGCGCACGCTGCTGTACATCCTGCAGGGCAAGGCCTTCCTCGAAGACTGAACCCGCGCAGCGGCGGGCAAGCGTCGACCTCTGCATTTCGGGAGAGCGGCGACGGCCCCATTGCCAGGGGACGGATCGCCGCGCACGCGGCGAGCATGCGCCATGGGCGCATGTCGCGCACCACCACCGATCCACAGGAGTTCCCATGACCCAGCAGCCCTGCCACGACCTGCCCACGCTGTTCCAGCAGCTCGGCCTGCCCAGCGCCGAAGAGGACATCGCCCGCTTCGTCGCCACGCACCGACCGCTGGCCCCCGGCGTCGTGCTGTCCGAAGCCTCGTTCTGGACGCCCGCGCAATCGGACTTTCTCTGCACCGGCATTGCCGACGATGCCGAGTGGGCCGAGGTGGTCGACCGACTCAGCCAGATGCTGCGCTGAGCGCCGCACGCTTCAGAAAGCATTCAGATGTCTCCTCATTCGCGCATTCCCGGCAAGATCTCCACTGTCATGGCAGGCGCCCTCACGGCCTGCGCCCTGCTCGCCGTCGAGCTTGCCGTCCCGCCGGCCCGGGCGGCCGCCCCGCAACAGCGGGTGCAGGTGGCCGGCTGGTACCGCATGATGCTGGGCGACTTCGAAGTCACCGCGCTGCTGGACGGCACCCACCCGTTCCCGGTCGACGAGGTGATGACACACGCCACGCACGAACAGCTGGACCAGCTGCTCGCCAGCGCCGACACGCCGCGCCCGGTCGAAGGTCCGATCAACGCCTTCCTGATCAACACCGGCTCGCGGTTGGTGCTCATCGACAGCGGCGCAGGCACGCTGTACGGCGAGTGCTGCGGCCACCTGATCGCCAACCTGCGCGCGGCTGGCTACCAGCCGGAGCAGGTCGACGACATCTTCCTGACCCATTTACACCGCGACCATGTTGGCGGCATCAACGCCCGCGGCCAGATGGCGTTTCCCAACGCCACGCTGCACATCAGCCGCACCGACGCCGACTACTGGACCAGCCGCGACCAGCAGAAGCTCGCGCCCGCCTTCCTCGGCTCGATGTTCGACGGCGCCATCGAGTCGCTGCAGCCCTACCTGGCAGCGCATCGCGTGCAGACCTTCGTCGGCGGCGTGGACCTGCTGCCTGGCCTGCGCGCCATGCCCAGCGCCGGGCACACGCCTGGCCACACGGCTTATGTGGTCGAGAGCCGGGGGCAGAAGCTGGTCGTCTGGGGCGACGTGGTGCACGTCGCACCCATCCAGTTCCCCGCACCCGGCATTCGCCTGAAATACGACAGCGACCAGGACCAGGCCGAGCAGGTGCGGCGCCAACTGTTTGCCGAAGCGGCCCAGCAGGGCCAGTGGGTGGCTGCGGCGCACATCGCCTTCCCCGGCATTGGCCACATCCTGGCGCGCGACGGGCGCTACGACTGGGCACCGGCAGCGTTCACCAGCTGGCTGCCCGCGCCCGCCGCGGCCTCCGCGCCGGCGCGCTGAACGCAGACGCAAAAAAGCCCCGGCCTTCGCGGGCCGGGGCTTTTGCGTCGAGCCGGAAGCCCGCGCGCGGGACTCAGCCCTTGATGAAGGCCAGCAGGTCGGCGTTGAGCACGTCGGCGTTGACCGTCAGCATGCCGTGCGAGTAGCCCTTGTAGACCTTCAGCGTGCCGTTCTTCAACAGCTTGATCGACTTCAGCGCCGCGTCTGCGATGGGGACGATCTGGTCGTCGTCGCCGTGCATCACCAGCGTCGGCACCTTGATGGTCTGCAGGTCTTCGGTCTGGTCGGTCTCGGAGAAGGCCTTGATGCCGTCGTAGTGCGCCTTGGCGCTGCCGGTCATGCCCTGGCGCCACCAGTTCTGGACCACGCCCGGCAGCGTCTTCGCGCCAGGACGGTTGAAGCCGTAGAACGGGCCGGCCGGCACGTCCAGGAAGAGTTGTGCGCGGTTTTCGGCCACGCCCTTGCGGAAGCCGTCGAAGACCTCCATCGGCAGGCCTTCCGGGTTGCTCGCGGTCTTGAGCATCAGCGGCGGCACGGCGCTGACCAGCACGGCCTTGGCGACGCGGCCGGACGGCTGGCCGAACTTGGCCACGTAGCGGGCAACTTCGCCACCGCCGGTCGAGTGGCCGATGTGCACGGCGTTCTTCAGGTTCAGATGCTCGACGACCGCAAACGCGTCGGCCGCGTAGTGGTCCATGTCGTGGCCTTCACTGACCTGCGCCGAACGGCCGTGGCCGCGCCGGTCATGGGCGACCACGCGGAAGCCCTTCTGCAGGAAGTAGATCATCTGCGTGTCCCAGTCGTCGCTGGACAGCGGCCAGCCGTGGTGGAACACGATGGGCTGGGCCGACTTGTCGCCCCAGTCCTTGTAGAAGATCTGGACGCCGTCCTTGGTGGTCACATAGCTCATGGTTTGATTTCCTGTTGGGTCGTTGGGGTGGGACAGATGAGACGCGGCAATGGCCGCACCGGGCAAGGCGAACGTGGCGGCCAGGCCGGCACCGCTCACCAGCAGTTGCCGGCGGCTGAGGTTCGCCAAAGTGGTTTCGAATTCGATGGACACCGGGGTGCTCCTCGCGGGTTCGTGGGTTGGACGAAGTCATTGTGTTGACCCGCGTCAAGCCCGACATCGCCATGACACCCGTGTCCGGTCTAGGTCGAATGGCCGGGTTGACCCTGTACCTTGGGAGTGCTCAGCCAAGCGCAAGTTGCCGCAGCGAGACGCAACATGCAAGCCCTTGTCAGCACCGGCCTGCTTGGCTAGACTGCGCTCCCTTTGCCACCCCCAGCCGCCACGGAGCTTCAATTGCCCTGCCGCATCGCCGCCCTTTAAGCCGTCGACCGCTTTCCGACTCGCCCCAGGCGCTGACCCCTCAGCCCTCGCCATGCCGCCGCCCCGGCGCATGCCCCAGAGTCCGGCCGCCGCTGCAAGCGCTCCGTGCCCGCGCCGCCACGCCATGGTGGAGGCGCCGCACCCAGCCAGGCAGGCACCGCGTTGTCAGGTCGTCGGTTCGTTCACCCGAACCTGGAGACGACCATGTCTGCGCCATTTGACGCGAAGCATCCGCTCGCGCCCGAACTCCACTCGCTGGAGATCCTGAAATACCCCCGCACGCCCCACCTGGAGGGCTCCCGGCTGCAAGCCGGTGACGAAGGGCACGACCACGTGCCGCTGGCCGACTTGCGCGGCCGGCATGCCGTGATCGAAGAAAAGCTCGACGGCGCCAACGTCGCCGTCTCGTTCACCTCGGCAGGCGACTTGCTGCTGCAATCCCGCGGCCACTACCTGGCCGGCGGCGGGCGCGAGCGCCAGTTCGCACCGTTCAAGCAATGGGCCAAGGCCCACGAAGCGACCCTGCTCGCGCTGCTGGAGGACCGCTACGTGATGTACGGCGAGTGGCTGTACGCGAAGCATTCGGTCAGCTACGACCGGCTGCCGCACTACTTCTGCGAGTTCGACGTGTTCGACCGGCAGGCCGGCGTGTTCCTCAGCACGGCCAGGCGCCACGCGCTGCTGGCCGGCTCGCCGGTGCTCAGCGTGCCTGTCCTTCATCAGGGCACCATGCCAGCGGCGCTGAAACCGCTGCGCGCCTTGCTGCAGCCTTCGCTGGCCAAGGGGCCGGCGTGGCGGCAAGCCTTCGAGCGGGCGGTGCGGCGCCAGTCGCTGGACCTGGCGCTGGCCTGGCGGCAGACCGACGCGTCCGACCTGGCCGAAGGCCTCTACATCAAGCTCGAAGACGGCGAGCAGGTGCTGGGCCGCTACAAGTGGGTGCGGCCGGACTTCGTGCAGACCATCCTGGACTCCGGCTCGCACCACAGCACCCGACCCTTGATCCCCAACGGCCTGGCCGACGGCGTGGACCTCCACGCGCCGCAGCCGCTGGTCGGCTGGCCACAACCCAACCACGATGGAAGGACCGCATGAACGCCGACACCTTGCGCGCGCTGTGCCCTGCGCCGGGGCAAGACTACGACTGGGCCGCCTGCTGCGAGGCCATCCCTCGCCTGCATGCGCTGGAGACCACGCCGCAAAGCCCGCGCTATCACGCCGAAGGCAATGTGGGCATCCACACCAGCATGGTGCTGGACGCGCTGCTGGCCGACCCGCACTACCAGGCGGCGGGCGACACGCGCCGCCTGGTGCTGTTCCTGGCCGCGCTGCTGCACGACCTGTGCAAGCCGGAGACCACGGTGGTGGACCCGCTGACCGGCGACATCGGCCAGCCCGGCCACTCGCGGCGCGGCGCGGTCGACGTGCGGGTGCTGCTGTGGCGGGCCGGCCTGCCGTTTGCGGTGCGCGAGGCCATCTGCCGCATCGTTGCCGCGCATCAGGTGCCCTTTTTCGCTTTCGACTCACGCCGCGGCGAGTCGCCCGAGTTCATCGCCCGCAAGCTGTCCTGGGGCGTGGACCTGTGCGACCTGGTCTGCGTGGCACGGGCCGACATGCGCGGGCGCATCTGCGAGGACCAGCAGGCGCGGCTGGACGACATCGCGCTGTTCGAGGAGTTGGCGCGGGAGGACGGCTGCTGGGACCAACCGAAGGCCGCCGCGTCGGCCCACACGCGGCTGATGTACGCCCGCGGTGCAGCGCTGCACCTGGACACGCCACTGTTCCAGCCGCCCGGCTCGCAAGTCATCGTGCTCAGCGGCCTGCCGGCCTCGGGCAAGAACCCCTGGGTGGACCGGCACGCGGCCGGCCTGCCGGTGGTCTCGTTCGACGACGCGAAGACCGAGCTCGGCCTGAAGCATGGCGAGAACGACGGCATGGCCGCACACCACGCGGTGGACAAGGCCAAGGCCTTGCTGCGCCGGCACGCGCCTTTCGTGTGGAACGCCACACATCTCAGCGAGCAGATGCGCAACAAGACCCTGGACCTGCTCTACGCCTACGACGCGCAGGTGCAGCTGGTCTACCTGGAGGTGCCGCATGCCACGCTGTTCCAGCGCAACTGCCTGCGCGACACCACGCTCAGCCAGCAGGCCCTGGCGCGCATGCTGCACCGCTGGGAACTGCCGCTGCCGTGGGAGGCGCACGAGGTGGACCACGTGATCGGAGGGTGACATCCACCACGCAGCTGTTCGGGCGCCACAGGCCGATGAACCTGGCGCTGGTCTCCAGCGTGCTCGGCGACAACGGCCCATCCGGCGGTGACGGCCATCGACGCGGCCTCGGCGCTCACTGCCATCGCACACCAGCCGCGCGACCTGATCCTGATGGACGTGCAACTGCCCGGCATGATCGAAGCGCTGCTGCAATCGACACCTGACGCTGGCGCTTTACCTTGACGTGCAGCTTGCCCTAGGCCTCGTGCAGCGCGTCGCCCAAGGCGCGACCGAGCTGCCGCTGCGCGGCGCGCGCGGCCGCCGAAAATCCACCTTGCGACAAGAAGCCGTGCGGCAGGCCATGACACTCGATCACGCTGACCAGCACGCCACTGTCGTTGAGGCGTGCTCCCAGGGCCAGGCCCTCGTCGCGCAGCGGATCCAGCGCTGCCAGCATCAGCAGCGTACGAGGCAATCTCGACAGATCGTCCGCCAACAAGGGTGCGCCGCGATGATCGGGCGCGCGGCCGGCGTCGCCGAAGAAATGGTGGCTGCACCAGTCCATCGTGCGCTTCGTCAGGGTCGGCCCGGCCGCGTGCGCCGTGTGCGATGGATAGTCGCCGTGACCGCCCGCGGCCAGCGGGTAGGCCAGGGC
>NZ_VIDT01000135.1 GCF_006519715.1 Ideonella azotifigens | reverse complement strand
CGTCGCGCCGCGCGGCCTCGCCCGTGATCCACTGGCTCTGGCCGTTTTCTAGCGCGGTGCGACCGTCCAGCGAAGCGGCGATCTTCATCCGCACCCAGGGCCGGCCATGGCGCATGCGGTGGAAGAAGCCGATGTTCAGCGCTTCGCTCTCGGCTTGCGCGTCCGGCCCGGCCGTCTCCACCTGGATGCCTGCGGCACGCAGCCGCGCCAGCCCCTGGCCCGCGACCAGCGGATTCGGATCACTTGCCGCCACGGTCACCCGGGCAATGCCGGCGGCGATCAGCGCGTCACAGCACGGCGGCGTGCGCCCATGGTGTGAACACGGCTCCAGCGTCACGTAGGCCGTCCCGCCCTGGACCGACAGGCCACGGGCGGCGGCGTCCCGCAATGCCATCACCTCCGCATGCGCTTGTCCGGCTTGCTGTGTATGCCCCTCGCCCAGTGGCACTCCGTCCATAGAAGTGATGACGCAACCGACCCGCGGGTTGGGCTCCGTGAGCCCAATGGCCTGCGCCGCGAGGGCCAAGGCGCAGGCCATGGCGGCGGTCGGGGTGAGAGGGGAATTCATAGGGGCAAACCAGGAAGGAACGCGCATTTCCGCACGGAAAGGGGGAGAGGCACCGGCGGATTTTCCCCCCAAAGGTGGGGACGGCAGCAGTGTGCGCAGGCCTCCCTGAGGGGGAATGACGGCGCAGGCGGGCTTCTGAAAAATGCATTTCACGCCGTCCCTGAGTCGGTGACCCAGATCAAAACCCCGAGGAGGATCCCATGTTCAAGCGCCAAACCCGTGCCGCCAGCCATGCCAAGCGTCAAAGCGGTTTCACCCTGATCGAATGCATGGTTGCCACTTCGGTCGCAGGCGTGCTCGCCGCCGTGGGTGTGCCGAGCATGAGCAGCGTGATGGCGCGGCAAGCGGTGCAGGCGGAATTGAACGAGTTTCAGGGCGCGGTTCTGCGGGCGCGCAGCGAGGCAATGCATCGCGGCGAAGTGGTCACTGTGTGCGGGTTGGACCGCCCGTCCTCCACCACCGAGCACCCGCATTGCATGGCCAGTGGCAAGGATTGGAGCGCGGGTTGGGTCGTGTTCGTCGACCGTGGCGACCACGGGGACATGGATGAGGACGAGGATCAACTGGTGGCGGTTCACCAAGCGAGCGCGAAGGCCGGCGCGGTGGCGAGCACCTTGCGGTATCTGAGCTTCCAGCCCAGCGGCATTTCGGCCAGTGCCGCCTCGCACTTCCAGTTCCGTCCCAAGGGGGGCGATGCGGCCGTCGCCAACCCGCCCGACAGTCGCATGCTGTGCATCAGCAAGCCGGGACGGATGAGGGTGGTGAGTGCCGCGAGCTGCTGAGCCACCAGGTGCATCCCTCAGTCGGGTGACCGAGCGCCGCCGCCCGTCGGGCGTGTGTGGCCGCTGATCCTGGGCTTGCAGCGAGCCTCCGAGGGTCCGGGGCATCATGCCCCAATGGCATCGTGCATCAAGTCTGTAACGCTCGTCGACCGCCTTGTGCGCGGTGTGACATTGATCGAGTTGCTGGTCACTCTCGCGGTGGCGGCCATCCTGGCCATGATTGCGGCGCCTGGGCTGCACTCTACGCTGGCCGCCCGCGCAGTGTCATCCACCGCCGATGACCTGGCTGTCGCTTTGCGTCAAGCCAGGTCGGAGGCGCTCAAGCGGGGTTTGTCGGTGTCGGTTTGCGCTTCCAGCGATCCGAACGCGACTGGTGCGGTCTGTGCCAACAATGCTTGGGTGACAGGCTGGCTGGTTTTCACCGATCAGAACTCTAACGGTGACCTGGGTGCTGGGGATCAATTGATTCGCGCGTTTACGGCCGGTAAGTCGGTCAGCTCGATTACCGAATCAGGTGGCCAATCTTTCGCAACCTTCATGCCGAATGGCCTGCTCAAAGGCGGCACTCATCTCCAGTGGGACGTGGCTTCCAAACTGAGTAGCGACAGCCCAGGCTACGCGGCCGCGTTGCGCACGGTGTGCCTCAACCTGGCCGGGCGGGCCAAGATCATGATGGGACAGGATCAGGTGTGTCCATGACAAGACGCAACATGCCCATTTCTATAGCTTGCCGTGTACCGTGGCTTCGGCAGGCTGGAGCATCCTTGATTGAGGTGCTGGTGGCCATTTTCATCGCCTCGCTGGGCATCCTGGCGCTGGCTGGGCTAATGGGCACCTCCGCGCGCTACGGCAAGACCTCCGAGTTCCGCTCCGTGGCCACGCTGCTGGCGGCGGACATGGCGGACCGTATGCGAGCAAACGCCGATGGAGCAGCGAGTTACACCGTGCTCTCCGCCATCCTAACCACAACGGAACCGAATGCCGCGGCGAACTGTGTCACTGCGGACAGTTGCACCAAGGCCGAGATTGCTGCGCAGGACATGGCCACCTGGCAGGCTGCGCTATTCACCAGCCTGCCCAACGGCACTGGCTACATCGAGCAGACCGACACCGTCAACCATGTGTTCAACATGTGGGTGATCTGGCGCGATCCGGACGCTCTCAGTCGGCCCGAATTGAACGCCAACGACGGCACGGCGTCCGCTTGCCCCCCCCACTTTTCTGAGGAAGGTGCCCCTCGGTGCATGTTCTTTCGGGTGGGTCTATGAATCGCAGTCTCAGCATGCATTGCAAGTACAGCACCTCCCCTGGCCAACGGGGCTTCACGCTGATCGAGTTGATGATTGCCATGGTCATTGGACTGGTGGTGATGGGGGCGGTGTTTGCCGCTTACCTGGCTTCGGCCAACAGCACTCGCAGCGGAAGGGCCGTGGCCCAGATGACCGAAGACGCCACGGTTGCAATCAACATTCTGCGCAGCCATGTAGCCGAAGGCGGCTACAGCCGGCCGGTCGGCCCGGCCGCCAGCGGCACCCTGTTAGCGCGCGCCGCCGGCACTGCGCCTGGCAGTTGGCTGTTCGGCTGCGACCTGGACTTTGCGGATACCACCAAGCCCATCGACCAACTCACCTGCGGCACCGTGGCGGGTGGACACAATACGGTGGCAGTGGCCTATGAGGCTAACCTTAAAAACAGCGTGACCACCGTCAACGCGGCCGGCGAAACCGTGCCAACGGACTGCCTGGGGGCCGCGTTGACCAAAACAACGTCTGGCGGCATTGACTACTACTTGTCCTACAGCCAGTTCTACCTCAGCAACAACGCGCTCTATTGCCGCGGACCTGGCAGCACCACGGGTCAGCCGTTAGTTGAAAACATCCAGGACATGCAGATTACCTACGGTGTTGGCGGGGCTGCGAGTCCGGATACGACGCGGGTGGTGACCTACAAGGATGCGGCCGACGTGGCTGCGCTAGGCCCCTGGTCGCGCGTGCTGTCCGTGCGCGTGTGCCTGATCCTGCGCAGTGAGGATGCTGTGGCCGAGGCGCCCGACAGGTACCAGGGCTGTGATCCCTTTGCTGTAGGGGATGCCCGGCCTGCGGCACCGGACAAGCACTTGTACCGCGCCTTCACAACCACCATCGTGTTGCACAACCGAATGGGGGTACCAGCATGAACGAGCGATCGATACGCAGGGCTTCGGCAGGGCGTGGTCCGCAGCGCGGCGTGGTGTTGATCGTTGCTATGGTGATGTTGGTCATCATTGGTCTGATGTCCGTTTCGGTGATGCGGGGCGCCCTGAATGCCGATTTGGTGGCCAATAACGCGCGCGCGCAGACATCGGCGATGCAATCGGCGCAGATCGCCCTCCGTTATTGCGAGCGCAATCTGGGTGATGACACCAAAGTACCGGAAGTGATTGTTCAGAATGCGCCTAGCGCGCCGGGTACTACCAACTGGGAGACCTTCTCTAAGTGGTTCCCGGCAACCAGCCGCACGGCCGTTCCCATGTCAACCGACATCATGAAATCGGCGGACAGTTCCTTCATGCCCGCTTTCATGCCGGAGTGCATGGCGGAGAAGGCGATGCTGGAGGATGGGGTGACCGAGGTCTACATCGTCACGGCCCGCGGCTTCAGTCCAGATTACCAGCAAGACGGCACGGGTAAGGCGACCGCCGGCTCAGTGGTGTGGGTTCAGTCGACCCTTGGATTCCATTGAGTTGGCTCCCGGGTTGGATTTCTTTCCAAGACGCGTGCGCCAGTCGCCACGCTCAGGAGTGCCAAGATGAAAGTTTTCGCTATGAACATGGTGAGGCATATGCCTGCCGAGGTGGCCCCATGGGCCTTCGCGTCTGTTGCCTTTTTGTGCCTGACATCGCTTGCGCTTGATGCTGCGGCGATAGAACCTTCCCAAACTCCGCTGACCAGCCGCGTAGGCGATACGCCACCACCCAATGTGATGATCACGCTGGATGACTCCGGGTCCATGAATTCGGATTTCATGCCGGCAGGTGCTGTTACAGTCAATAATGTGTCCGTTCGCCTGGATAGTTCTACTGCGTCTGACCGGTTGGCCGCTTTCCTGAACGATCAGCGAAAAGCCAATGCGAACCAGCTCTCCGCATATATTCCAGCCGTGAAAGGCACTGGGGCCAAGTTGTACCAGATGCAGTTCAGGTCGCCCGATTTGAATACCATTTGGTATAATCCGGAAGTGCGTTATCGACCATGGTTGAAATCGACGCCGTTGGCTGATGGCACAGGCCAATACATGAACAATGCGGTCCCCACTGCAGCGTACTGGGATCCGATGCAGCCGGGGCTTGGTAGTTTTAATCTCACCACCAATTGGACAGGCGTCCAAACCACTTGGTGCCAAGCCTACAACAGTTGTGGCAGTGCGACGCTTGACTATTACCCTGGTTTGTTCTATCGCCTGAAGAGTGGTGCTGCGCCTGACAAGACTGCTAATTTTGTTCAGTACGATGTCAATGATGCTGCCAACTACAGCCCTAGCAAGACCAGCAAGGCTGCGGCCCGCACCGATTGCGCTGGCGCTACGACTTGCACCCAGGCGGAGGAGCGGATCAATTTTGCGAATTGGTTCACCTACCACCGCATGCGCGAAGCCCTGGCAAAAGGCGCGCTGACAGAATCTTTGTTCGGATTCCAAAATAAAATGCGCGCTGGGTGGGGGAGAATCAACAGCGGCACCACCAACAATGTAGATGGTTCCTTGGGCTTCAAAGTAATAAGAACTGGCATTAGAAATCTTGATAAGGCTCAGCTGCAGACCATTCTGGCGGGCGTTCAGGGTATTGCCTCCAATGGGGGAACGCCTTTGCGCACTGCCCTAGATAGCGTAGGGCCGTATTTCAACAATCGAACCGATGCTTACAGTCCATGGCTTACCACCATCGGCACAGCTGGCTCTGGAAAACTGAGTTGCCGTCGTTCTATCAATCTGCTAACGACCGACGGCTATTACAACGACAGCTATTCCGCGGCAGGTGATCTAACCAATGTAGACGGTAGCTACAGTTATACCAGTGCCGCAGACAATCCCGGTGGTTTTTCGCCTACCCACTACGTGGCGCAGCGGCCCTACATTGATGGCAGGACGAAAGATGATTCGGCCAACATCGCGTTCAATAGCCTGACCGATGCTGCGATGCGCTGGTACATCCAGGATCTTGATGGCACGGTGGTGAACAAAGTCACACCGACCGACACTGACATTGCGTTCTGGCAGCATTTGACTCAGTTCACCATCGGCATTGGCGTCAAAGGTACATTGGATTCATCGAGCCCCGATGCGAAAGCTGCTACGTTGCTGGCTCTGTCGGATCCCAACGGCTCCGCCATGTGGCCCAAGCCTTCCACCGATCCTCAGAAAATCGACGATCTCTGGCATGCCGCCGTCAATACAGGCGGTGACTTCTATTCCGTGAAGAACGGCGCAGAGTTGTCAGCCGCGATCACCAATGTGTTCAGCAAGGCCACCGGCGTAGACTCGCGAGAGGCCGGCGTGGCGACCGTCACGTCCACGCTGAGCGCGTCAAATCTGAAGTTCGTGCCGCAATACAAGTCTGGCGCGTGGTATGGCGATGTGTATGCCTACGAACTGGATACCAATGGCGATGTGGTAAGCACCAAGGCCAAGTGGCAGGCATCCACTAAACTGCCTGCCGCAGCTGCACGTAAGCTTTATACCCTGAGCGGAGGTGCTGGGGTGGAGTTCAAGAGCACCACACTTGTTGCCAGCGACTTGAGCGCAATTGGCTCAGCCGATCTCGTGAACTACATTCGCGGCGAATCGACCAACGAAGGCAACTCCCTGTCCTTCCGCCCTCGGGGGGGGCAGTTGTTGGGTGACTTCGTTAATTCACCGCCGGTATACGTGCGCGACTTGCTGGACTCTAGTTACGGAAATCTGGCGGACACGACGCAGGCGGGTAGCTACGCGAGTTTTCTTGCCGCTAAGAAGGCGAGAAATGAAGGCGCGCTGGTCGTGGGTGGAAACGCAGGAGTTTTCCACGTGTTTCGGGGCTCTGATGGCGTGGAAACCTTTGGTTATTTGCCTCGGGCCGGCTTCTCAAATTTAAATTTGGTGGCCGCCAAGAATTACGGTACTACGGATAATTTCCACCGCTTCTTCGTGGATGGTCCGGCGGTGGAAGCTGACGCCTACCTCACGCCCAAGGGTGAAACCGGGCCGCGCTGGGTGAATATGCTGCTTGGCAGCATGGGGGCGGGGGGTAAAAGTGTTTTTGCCTTGCATGTGCCCACCGACGACCCCACTGCGCAACTGGGTGCAAATTCCATCCAATGGGAGTTGAATAGCCATGCCGATCTTGGTTACGTGATGAACGACATGCGTACAGGCAAGATCCAGGGTGGCGGGGGCTGGTACGCGTTTATTGGCAACGGGCCTTACAGCACCAACGGCAAAGCTGCGCTGTTGGTGGTTAATTTGCAAACTGGTGCCGTGGTCAGAAGCATCGACGTGAACACTACCGGTGCGAACGGCTTGGGCGGTGTTCGGCTGGTGCGCAATGCCAACATGGAGGTCTACGCCGCCTATGCGGGCGATCTACAGGGCAATTTGTGGCGCTTTGACTTTGGTAACAGCGACCCCTCGAGTTGGGGTGTAGCCTTCAACGGCAGCCCGCTGTTCAAGGCGACAGACAGCACCGGCGCAGCTCAGCCGATCGTGGCCGCTCCTGCTATCGTGCCGCACACCATCAAGGGATATGTGGTTACCTTCGGCACCGGCCGGTTGATCGACACGGCAGATTCGGCGGTCATCGCTCCGCAGACTTATTACGGGGTGTGGGACGATACCGTGATCAATGCCTCGGCCGCAACCGTGGCAAGCCCGTTCTTTGCTGCCTCTCAGAGCGGCGGTGTGGCGCCCTATCGCAGTGTGCTGGTGCAACAATCCATTGGTACCTCCACGATCGCGGGTTCGGGAAGCAACGCCGGTATGACCTACTACACGGTGTCCAGTAACACGGTCGATTGGAACCAGAAAAAGGGCTGGTACATTGAACTGAACGTAAAGGCTGGTCAGCGCACCGTGTATCCGGCGCAGACCATTCTGAACTATGTTTACTTCAGCACCATCGTGCCAGCAGTGAAAGCAGCTGAGTGCGAGTTTACGTCAGGCTCTGGTTATAACTTTTTGGTGGATGCGGTCACCGGAGCGGCTAGTACTACCCCGGTATTCGATACCAATGGTGATGGGGTGGTGAGCGGCAGCGATTCGGTTGTGGCTGGCTTTGGCACGCTGGCGGACGGATCCGACAAGATGCTGACCAACAATACAGGCGTGGTGAACGAAGATTCGGCCGCACGTTGCTTGCCGGACGTCAACGCAAAGTGCCAAAATCCGGACGAAAATTGCTTGGTGGTGATTGTCGACAGCACCAATACTGGCAAAGAAGCATGCGTTAAGGGCCCTCCTTGCGTTGCTGGCGATGAACGGTGCTGCCCGGACGGTACGCCGAGAAATGGGCGGATTGGCAACTGCGCTCCTGACGTTGGTGGCATCATTACCGACCGCGTCTGGCGCCAGATCGTGAACCCGCCGCAGCCCTAATCATCCGCGCCTCTTCATCCGAAAGCTTGTGCATGGCTTCCAAAACTGGACGATCTCAGCCTGTGTGTCTTAGCTCTGGGAGCAGGGTCACATCTACGGGCTTCACGTTGATCGAGTTGATGATTGTGGTAGCCATCGTGGCCATTCTGGCGGCGATTGCCTACCCTAGCTACACCAGCCATATGCTCAAAGGCCGGCGGGCGGATGCGGAAACGGTGATGTACGAGGCGGCGCAGTACCTGCAGCGCTTCTATGCCGCAAACAATACCTACGCAGGTGCCAGCTTATCGGGGTCCGGGGTCAGCCAATCTCCCAAGTCGGGCGATGTGGTTTACTACGAGATCACGTTGGGTGATGTTGCGAACAGTGCGCAGGACTACAGCCTGCAAGCGGAGCCGAAAGGTGTGCAACTGAGTGATCCATGCGGCACGCTGACACTGTCATCTACCGGGCAGAAGGGGCAGAGTGCGGACGCTACAGTAGCGAAGTGCTGGCAGTGAGCGGGGTCCGCTCCCTGTGAGGTAAGGATTGGCGTGGGATGGAGATCCGAGCTTCATATCTCCTTGATCAACCTGCTGAACTCATCGACATCCTCAAAGCTGCGATAAACCGAAGCGAAGCGCACGTAGGCCACCTTGTCTAGGCGCTTCAATTCCCGCATCACCAGTTCGCCCAAGCGGGTTGAGGGCACTTCGCGCAGCCCGCTGGCGAGCAGCTTTTCCTGGATGCGCTCCATGGCCGCATCCACTTGCTCGATGCTCACCTGGCGCTTGCGTAGCGCCAGTTGCATGGAGCCGCGCAGCTTCTCCGGCATGAACTCCACGCGGGCGCCGCTGCGCTTGACGATCGCCGGGAGGGCGATTTCGGCGCGTTCGTAGGTGGTGAAGCGCTTGTCGCAGCTGGTGCATTTGCGTCGGCGGCGCACCACGTCCCCTTCGTCGGATTCGCGGGTTTCCGCGACCTGGGTTTCGGTGTGACTGCAGTAGGGGCAGCGCATGCGGGCTCTTTCTTTGAGGGGCTCTGGCTGGAAGCAAAACGAGCCCGGCTGTTGGGCGCGGGCTCGTCGGGGTCAACTCGTCAACAGGTCCTGGTGGCTGACCTGCGTGGGGTGATCATCTGCTTCAACGGTAGACCGGGAAGTCACGTGTCAGCGCCGCGACCTTTTCGCGCACGCGGGCCAAGTTGGTTTGGTCGTGCGGGTTGTCCAGCACGTCGGCGATCAGCTGCGCGGTCTGGCGGGCCTGGTCTTCCTTGAAGCCGCGGGTGGTCATGGCCGGCGTGCCCAGGCGGATGCCACTGGTGACCATCGGCTTTTGCGGGTCGTTCGGGATGCCGTTCTTGTTGCAGGTCATGTGCGCCGCGCCGAGGATGGCCTCGGCTTCCTTGCCGGTCAGGCCCTTGGGGCGCAGGTCCACCAGCATGACATGGCTTTCGGTGCGGCCGGAGACGATGCGCAGGCCGCGCTCGATCAGCGTGTCGGCCAGCACCTTGGCGTTTTTGGCGACCTGCTCCTGGTAAGCCTTGAACTCGGGTGCAAGCGCTTCCTTGAAGGCGACGGCCTTGCCGGCGATCACGTGCATCAGCGGGCCGCCCTGGATGCCGGGGAAGATGGCCGAGTTGATCTTCTTGGCGACCTCTTCGCTGTTCATCAGGATGATGCCGCCACGCGGGCCGCGAAGGCTTTTGTGGGTGGTGGAGGTCACCACGTCGGCATGCGGCACCGGGTTCGGGTAGACGCCTGCGGCGATCAGGCCGGCGTAGTGCGCCATGTCGACCATGAAATACGCGCCGATTTCCTTGGCGATCCTGGCGAAACGCTCGAAGTCGATGCGCAGCGCGAAGGCCGACGCGCCGGCGATGATCAGCTTGGGCTTGTGTTCGCGGGCCTGGCGTTCCATCGCTTCATAGTCGATGTCTTCCTGCGCATCGAGGCCGTAGCTGACGACCTTGAACCACTTGCCGCTCATGTTCAACGGCATGCCGTGCGTCAGGTGACCGCCTTCGGCCAGGCTCATGCCCATGATGGTGTCGCCGGGCTGCAGCAGTCCGAAGAACACGGCCTGGTTGGCCTGCGAGCCGGAGTTAGGCTGCACGTTGGCGAAGTTGGCGCCAAACAGCTGCTTGACGCGGTCGATGGCGAGTTGCTCGACCACGTCCACGTTTTCGCAGCCACCGTAATAGCGCTTGCCGGGGTAGCCCTCGGCGTACTTGTTGGTCAGCTGCGAGCCTTGCGCGGCCATCACGGCCGGCGAGGTGTAGTTTTCCGAGGCGATCAGCTCGATGTGTTCTTCCTGGCGCAGGTTTTCAGCCTGGATGGCGGCCCACAGGTCAGGATCGACCTTGGCAATCGTCGATTCGGAGCGGTCGAACATGGGAGGCATTCCTTCAATCGGGGGCGGATGAGCCCTGCCGTCCCGCTGCAGGCCGACTTCGGCTTGCGCTGCAGGAGGAGGGTTGCCCAGGCGAACGGCTGATGCAAGCGACCTGGGGCCGCTCCGCGCTTCCCGGTGGTGATCCACCTCGGGATGCCCTGTGAGGGCACCTTATCGCCAGTCGCGCGTGAAGAAGAGAAAGAGAAAACAGGTGCGGCCAAACGCGCAATGAACGCTGAGCAGCACGGCCGCTAGTGTAGCGGCTCGCCTCGTTTTGGTGGCAAGCCCGGGCGGCTCAGTGACGCACCCCGGCCTTGGCCAATTTGACTCAACTTGCCAGAGCTTGACTCAACTTGCCAGCGCGACCTGCGCGCGGCCAACTGCTGGCTCG
>NZ_VIDT01000134.1 GCF_006519715.1 Ideonella azotifigens | reverse complement strand
CAGCTGAGCCTCGCCTTGCAACGCCTGGCGGCATTGCCGGGCGTGCAAGGGCTGCGTGCCTCGTCGTTCTACCGCAGTGCGCCGGTCGACGCGACCGGCCCTGACTACGTCAACGCCGTGGCCGAGCTGGACACCACGCTGGCGCCGGGTGCGCTGCTGGCCGAGTTGCAGGCCCTGGAGCAGTTGGCTGGCCGCGAGCGTGCCTACCGCAACGCGCCGCGCACGCTGGACCTGGACCTGCTGCTGCATGGTGAACAAGTGCGGACCGACCCGCTGCTGACGCTGCCGCACCCGCGGCTGCACCTGCGCGCCTTCGTGCTGCTGCCCCTGGCCGAATTGGCACCCGGTTTGCGCCTGCCTGGCCTTGGGCTGCTGGCCGATTGGTTGCCCGGGGTGGCAGACCAGGCCATTGAGCGCATGAACAAGGATGTGACCGCGTGATCCAGATGCTGAGCAATCTGCGGTTGGTGATGCCGAGGCAACACTGTAAGCGCGGGTTTACTACAATGCGCGTTTTGACTCGCCGATGACAAATCGGTGAAGTTTTCGTGACGCCACGGCAGGCGGGCAGGGTGCTGGCAAGCTAGCCGGCACCGTATCACCGCTGCACCGTGGCGTTTTGTCGCGCCGGCTGCCCATTCATCGGGCCTGCTGCCGGGCGGCTGCGAACCCCGCGCACCCATCAGGAGATCCGGATGATTTTCGGCAAGCTGTTGCCCCAGGACGGCAACTTCTTCGAGCTGTTCAACGAACACGGCAAGTACATCGCCGAAGGTGCGCGCGCCTTCCTGGCCATGATCCAGTATTACGACACGCCGGATCTGCGCGAGAAATACGCGGGCGAGGTGGATGCCAACGAGCATGCCGCCGACAAGGTCACGACCGAGGTCAACCGGCTGCTGCACCGCACCTTCATCACGCCGATCGACCGCGAACAGATCCACAGCCTGATCAATGCGATGGACGACATCATCGACCTGATGCAGGACTCCTGCGAGGTGATGGCGCTGTACGACGTGCAGCGTGTCAACGAGGACGTGCGCCGGCTGGGTGAGATTTCGCTGAAGTGCTGCGAGCGCGTCCAGCATGCGGTGACGCTGCTGCCCAGGCTGAACCAGGCCGAGGTGACCGAGGCCGCGCTGAAGACCTGCGAGGAAATCGACCGTCTGGAGTCGGACGCCGACCGGGTGATGCGCAGCGCGATGTCACGCCTGTTCCGCGAGGAGCAGGACACCCGCGAACTGATCAAGATGAAGGCCATCTACGAGCACCTGGAGACCATCTCCGACCGCTGCGAAGACGTGGCCAACCTGATCGAGGGCATCGTCCTCGAGAACTCCTGAACGGCGAGGCGCAGTTCGCATGGCATCGGTTTCGATAGCGCTGTGGGTCGTCGGCTTGCTGGTGATCCTGGCACTGCTGTTCGACTTCATGAACGGCTTCCATGACGCGGCGAATTCCATTGCCACCGTCGTTTCCACCGGCGTGCTCAAGCCGCAGCAGGCGGTGTTGTTCGCGGCCTTCTTCAACGTGGTGGCCATCGGCATCTTCCAGCTGAAGGTGGCCAGCATGATCGGCAAGGGCATCGTCGAGCCCGGCGTGGTGGACCACCACGTGGTGTTCGGCGCACTGATCGGCGCCATCACCTGGAATGTGATCACCTGGTGGTACGGCATTCCGTCGTCCAGCTCGCACGCGCTGATCGGCGGCATCATGGGTGCGGTGATGGCCAAGGCCGGTGTCAGCAAGCTGATTGCGGGTGGCATCCTGAAGACGGTGCTGTTCATCTTCGTCTCGCCGCTGCTGGGCTACCTGTTCGGCTCCCTGATGATGGTGGCCGTTGCCTGGATCTTCAGGCGAACCTCACCGATCAAGGTCGACCGATGGTTCCGCCGCCTGCAACTGGTCTCGGCCGGGCTGTATTCGCTGGGCCACGGCGGCAACGATGCACAGAAGACCATCGGCATCATCTGGATGCTGCTGGTGGCCGGCGGCTACATGGCGAGCGACGCCAGCGCTCCGCCGACCTGGGTGATCTTCTGCTGCTACATCGCCATTGGCGCCGGCACCATGTTCGGCGGCTGGCGCATCGTCAAGACCATGGGCCAGCGGCTGACCAAGCTGAAGCCGGTGGGCGGCTTCTGCGCCGAGACAGGTGGCGCGGTGACGCTGTTCATTGCCACAGCGCTGGGCATCCCGGTGTCGACCACTCACACCATCACCGGTGCCATCGTCGGCGTAGGTTCGGTGCGCAGCCCGTCGGCGGTGCGCTGGGGCCTGGCCAGCAACATCGTCTGGGCCTGGATCTTCACGATCCCCGCCGCGGCCTTCGTGGCCGGCATGTTCTACTGGCTCAGCATGTCGCTGTTCTGAATCGGCAGCTCAGCATCAAGTGGCTCGCTTCGGCGGGCCTTTTTACTTGCTGGGCTCGGCCTCGGCCTGCAGTTGTTGCCATTCGAAGAACTTCTGTCCGCCAAAGGCGATCGTGCCCATCAGCACCGCGCCGCCGATCAGCAGCGCGACGATCACGCCCAGCACAGGTCCCCAGGCGGTGGCCTGCATGGGTTGACCGGCGCCATGCCGCTCAGCCCAGCGCTCGTCCGGCGTCAGCCCGATGACGATGGCGCTGACCATGCCCCATGAGAGCATCAGTCCCAGGAAAGGGATCAGCACCCAGGACAGCATGTCGTCCTGGCCCAGGTTGCGCATGCGCACCACGCCGGCCAGGCCGATCAGGGTGGGCCACGGGTGTAGCCATGCCAGCCAGTCCTTGTGGCCGTAGAGGTAGAACCGCTGGGCGCCAAGCGCGCCGCCGGCCACGGCCAGCCAGGTCGCCAGTGTCTTGGACCGGGGCTGGCGCAGCGGCGCGGTGCTCATTGGCCGGCCGCTGGCGGCAGGCTGTCGCCGTTGCCCAGGGCTTTTTGCATCATCACCACGTCCAGCCAGCGGTCGAATTTCCAGCCGGCGCTTTTCAGCAGCCCGGTGTGCTCGAAGCCAGCGCGGCGGTGCACGCCGACCGAACCCAGATTCTGGCTGTCACCGATCACCGCGACCATCTGCCGCACACCCAGGGCCTGGCAGCGTGCCATCAACTCGGCCAGCAGCAGCGAGCCCAGGCCCTGACCGCGGGCGTCGGGGTGCAGGTAGATCGAATCCTCGACGCAGAAGCGGTAAGCGCGGCGCGGCCGGAAGTGGTTGGCGTAGGCATAGCCCAGCACCTGCGCGCCGCGCTCTGCCACCAGCCAGGGCAGTCCCTTGCCCAGCACTTCAGCCCGGCGCTTGCCCATCTCGGCTTCGTCCTGCACTTCCAGCTCGAAGGTGCCGGTGCCGTTCAGCACAGCCTCGGCGTAGATCGCGGTGATCTGGGGCAGGTCGGCGTCGGTGCTCGGGCGGATCAACAGGCGGGCAGATGAAGGCTCGGACATGGCAACTTGGATGTTTCTGTTCAGCCGCTTATAATCTCATGTTTCGGTCACGGTCGACGTCTTGGCGCGCGCTTGTTCTGGCAACTCCAGGGGGCGCACAACGCGGGATGCACGGCGTATCTACGGGGCCGGAAAAACATGCAACGTGCCGCACGTTGGCGAGGGGTTTCGGGTGAAACACCATCGTGTGCGGCAGATGGCCAGCTTTGTCTTGCGGTGTCTCCTGGGCAAACGGTCGACCTTATTTTTGATCCTGAAGGAACGACAAATGGTCGTGATTCGTCTTGCTCGTGGCGGCTCCAAGAAGCGCCCGTTCTACAACATCGTCGTCGCTGATTCGCGCGTCCGCCGTGACGGCCGCTTCATCGAGCGCGTCGGGTTCTACAACCCGATGGCCAAGGAAAGCGAAGAAGGCCTGCGCGTGGCCCTCGACCGCGTGACCTACTGGCAAGGTACCGGCGCCCAGGCGTCCGAAACCGTGACCCGCCTGCTGGCCACCGCCAAGGCCAAGGTCGTCGCAGCCTGATGGCTGTTGCCGGCGAGCGCATGAGTCCGATGCCGTCTCAAGACCTCTCGGACGCGGTCGCCTGGCCCGAGGATGCAATCGAGGTCGGTCGCATCCTCGACGCCTGGGGCATCAAGGGCGGATTCAAGGTCCAGCCTTTTTCCGCCGACCCCCAGGCCCTGTTTTCTTCCCGCCGCTGGTTCCTGAAGCCAGCCGCGGAAACGGCGCGCCGCCCCACGGGCGTGCCGCCGGTGGGCAAGGCTGCCAGCAAGCTGGCTTCGGCTGCCGCAGCGGCCAAGCCCGCGAAGGTCGTGGCCGCTGCGGTCGCGCCTTTGCCCTCGCTGCTGAAGATCACGCATGCCAAGGAGCAGGGTGACGTTGTTGTCGCCCAGGCCCAGGAAGTGCTGGATCGCAATGCGGCCGAGGCCTTGCGTGGCGCCAGGGTGTTTGTCTCGCGCAGCAGTTTCCCCACCGCCGACAGCGACGAGTTCTACTGGATCGACCTGATCGGCCTGAACGTCGTCAACCGCGAAGGCGAATCGCTCGGTGTGGTCTCCGACCTGATCGAAACCGGGCCGCACTGCGTGCTGCGCATTCGACGTGACGATGCGACGCCCGAGATGAAGCCCGACGAGGCGGAACGCCTTGTGCCGTTTGTGGCGGCCTTCATCGACAACGTGGACCTACCCGGTCGCCGCATCACGGTCGACTGGGGCCTGGACTACTGAGGCCGCCTGCGCAGTTGCCCATGGGGCTCTGCGTATTTTTCCTTGCGCCGGAGCCTGCATGCGTTTCGACGTCATCACCTTGTTCCCCGACCTGTTCGGTCCGTTCCTGCAGCAAGGCATCACGCGCCGCGCGTTTGAGTCGGGCCAGGTGGACGTGCACCTCTGGCCGCTGCGCGACTTTGCCGACGACAACTACCGCCGCGTCGACGACCGGCCCTATGGCGGCGGTCCCGGCATGGTGATGCTGGTTGAGCCGCTGGAGCGGGCGCTGGCGGCGGTGCGTGCGCAGGCCGGCGCGGCGCCGGTGATCCATTTCAGCCCGACCGGCCGCAAGATGGATCAGGCCTTGCTGCGCGAGATGGCCGGCGGCCCTGGCGCCGTGCTGCTGTGCGGCCGCTACGAAGGCATTGACCAGCGTTTCCTGGACCGCCATGTGGACCTGGAGCTGAGCCTGGGCGACTTTGTGCTCTCCGGTGGTGAGTTGCCCGCGCTGGCGCTGCTGGACGGCATTGCGCGCCTGCAGGCCGGCGTGCTGTCGGACGCGCGCTCGCATGAGCAGGACAGCTTCGAAGATGGCATGCTGGACTGCCCGCACTACAGCCGGCCCGAGCAACTCACCACGCCGGAGGGTCAAAACCTGCCGGTGCCGCCGGTGCTGCTGTCGGGCCACCATGCCCAGATCGCGCAGTGGCGACGCGAGCAATCGTTGCAGCTGACGGCTCGGCGCCGGCCTGACCTGATTGCGGTTGCCAGGGCGGCGGGGCGCCTGTCCAAGGCC
The DNA here is from genome assembly GCF_006519715.1 of Ideonella azotifigens. Lineage (GTDB taxonomy): Bacteria > Pseudomonadota > Gammaproteobacteria > Burkholderiales > Burkholderiaceae_C > Ideonella > Ideonella azotifigens. The sequence continues at coordinate 5,301 of NZ_VIDT01000134.1, read as the reverse complement.
GATGAGCGGTTCCTGGCAACGCTTGTGCTATGATCAAAGGCTTTTCGATCCTCTGCCGGGCGAAATTGACAAGCAACAGGGGCCTTTTCCTGTTGCGGGCGACTTCGATGCGCCACACCACCAACCGCGCCGGCATGATCCTTTGGAGAACCCTGTGGACCTGATCCAAACCCTTGAGCAAGAAGAAATTGCTCGCCTGAACAAGACCATTCCGGTGTTTGCCCCTGGCGACACCGTGATCGTCAGCGTGAACGTCGTCGAAGGCACCCGCAAGCGCGTGCAGGCCTACGAAGGCGTCGTGATTGCCAAGCGCAACCGCGGCCTGAATTCCAGCTTCATCGTGCGCAAGATCTCCAGCGGCGAAGGCGTGGAACGCACGTTCCAGCTGTACAGCCCGCTGATCGCGTCGATCGAAGTCAAGCGCCGCGGCGACGTCCGCCGCGCCAAGCTGTACTACCTGCGCCAGCGTTCGGGCAAGTCGGCACGCATCAAAGAGAAGCTTTCCTGAGCATTGCTCAGCTGCAGCCCTCGGCTGCCTGCGGCCCAGCACCGCACACAAAAGCCGCCGTCGAGCGGCTTTTGTTTTTTCTGACGTAAGCTTCCCGGGTGACCGAATCCCAGCCCCCGGCGACCGGCTCGCCAGCCGAACCCTCGGCGACCTTGTCCCGGCCCACGGCCATCCTGGACCCCAGCGCCTGCCCGGTGACGCGCAGCGACGCCGACCTGCCGCCAGTGCCTCCAGAGCGCCTGCAACCGGCCTGGCTGCGCCAGCATCTGGCCGCCAGGGCACACACCACGCCCTTCCTGCAAGGCGACGGTCCCAGGCCGGATTTCATGCCTGACCGCAGTCCTGCCGCCGCTTCGGTGCTGGTGCCGTTGGTGCAGCGCCCGGACGGCCTGCAGGTGCTGCTGACGCGGCGCACCGCGCATCTGCGTTCCCACGCCGGCCAGATCAGCTTCCCCGGCGGCAGGCAGGAGCCCGGCGACGCCGACGTGGTCGCCACTGCGCTGCGCGAGGCGCAAGAGGAAATCGGGCTGCTGGCAAACGAGCTGGAAGTCATTGCGAGGCTGCCGGTGTATGCCACCGTGACGCGATTCCAGGTCACGCCCGTTGTGGCGCTGGTCTCGCCGGACCACACGCTGCAGCTGGACGCCTTCGAGGTGGCGGCAGCTTTCGAGGTGCCGCTGGCTTTCCTGATGACGCCGGCCCATCACCAGCACCACAGCTTCGACAACGGCGGCTTGCAGCGCCAGTTCCTTTCCATGCCCTGGCAGTCACCCGGTGGAGAGGAATACTTCATCTGGGGCGCGACCGCGGCCATGTTGCGCAACCTCTACCACTTGCTCGTCGTCTGACCCCGCCGGTAGATTCCGACTGCTGCCGCGACGGGAAACATACGGCCGGTGGTTATCATGCTCGGCGATGAGCTTTTTCGCCGTTCTCCTTGCGTTGCTGCTCGAGCAGATCAAACCCCTGCCTCGGGACAACTGGGTCCATGACGCGTTGGCTTCGTGGGTGCGGTGGGCCGGGCGCAATTTCGACGCCGGCAAGCCGCACCATGCCAAGGTCGTCTGGTTTGTTACCGTGATCCTGCCGGCCGCGCTGGCTGCCGGCCTGCACTGGGTGTTGGCGCGCTACATCAGCTTCATGCTGGCGTTGGCCTTCGACGTGACCATGCTCTACCTGACGCTGGGCTTCCGCCAGTTCAGCCACTTCTTCACCGACATCCGCGAAGCGCTGGAGCGCGGCGACGAGGACCAGGCGCGCCGGCTGCTGGCCGAATGGCGCCACCTGGACGCCAGCGAGCTGCCGCGCACCGAACTGCTGCGCCATGTGATCGAGCATTCGCTGCTGGCCGCGCACCGACACGTGTTCGGCGTTTTCTTCTGCTATGTGGTGTTCTCCGCGCTGGGCCTGGGTCCGGCGGGCGCTGTGGCCTACCGCATGGCCGAGTTCGCCAGCCGCTATTGGACCTACGAGAGCCGCTCGCTGGGCCTGGCGGTCAACGAAGGCTTGCGCGACCTGTCGCAGCAGCTGTTCAGCCTGATCGACCACGTGCCGGCCCGGCTGACGGCCTTCGGCTTTGCAGTCGTTGGCGACTTCGAGGAAGCCGTGGCAGGTTGGCGGCGCGACGCCGAGCTGTGGAAGCGGGCCAACGAAGGCATCATCCTGGCCGCTGCGGCGGGCGCCGTAGGCGTGCAGCTGGGGGGCGCGACCGCACCGGGCGTCACGCCCGACCGGTCGATGAGCTTCTCTGCCGGCGCCGCCGAGACCGATGCAGCCGACGCCACCGGCTCCACGCCTGGCCTGCCGCCACAGCTGGGCCACCTGGGCAGCGTGGTCGGCCTGGTGTGGCGCTCGGTCGTGCTGTGGATGCTGCTGTTGGCGCTGCTGAAGCTGGCGAACCTGATCGGCTGAACTCAGCCCTTTTGCTGACCTTCCGACAACTCGGCCCACAGGCCTTCGTACAGCCGGTAGCGTGACGGGCTGATCTCGCCGCGCTCCACCGCGCTGCGCACACCGCAGCCCGGTTCGTGCAGGTGGGTGCAGTTGTAGAAGCGGCACTCGCCCAGGTGCTTGCGCAGGTCTGGCATCAGCTCAGGCAGGCGCTGGGGCGTGATGTGCATCAGGCCGAATTCCTGGAAACCGGGCGAATCCAGCAGCGCGCCGCCGTTCGTGCGGTCGTCTGCGTCCAGCCAGTACCAGGTCGTCGTCGTCGTCGTGTGGCGGCCGGCATTCAGCGCCTGCGAAATCTCGCCGACCTGGGCCTGCGCCAGCGGCAACATCAGGTTGATCAAGGTGCTCTTGCCCATGCCGCTGGCGCCCAGCACCAGCGTGGTCTTGCCGCCCAGGGCCGGCGTGAGCAGCGCGATGGAGGCTTCAGGCTGCGTGGTGAGCGCCGTCTCCAGCACCGTGAAACCCATGGCCTTGTACGGCAGCAGGCGTTCGCGGGCCAGCGCTGCGGTCGGCAGGTCGATCTTGTTGAGCAGCAGCGTGGCGGAAATGCCGGCGTCTTCGGTGGCGATCAGCGCGCGCGTGAGCTGCGATTCGCTGAACATCGGCTCGCCCGACAGCACGACCAGCAACTGGTCCAGGTTGGCCGCGAAGGACTTGCTGCGCCATTCGTCCTGGCGCATCAGCAGGTTGCGCCGCGGCACCAGCGCCTCGACCACCGCTTCGTCGCCCGCGGGCTGCCACTGCACCCGGTCACCCACCACACAGGCGGACTTTTTGCCGCGTGCATGGGCCAGCATGCGCTCGCCCGAAGGGGTTTCGATTACCACGTGGCGCCCGTGCGCGCCGACCACCAGCGCGGTGTCGCCTGTCGCCGCCGCCTTGGCCTTGCTGCCCGCGGGCTTCATGTGCGCGCCAGCGCAGCCAGGCGCTCGGAGGCGGGTGGATGCGAGTAGTAGAAGCGAGCGTAGATCGGGTCTGGCGTCAGCGTCGAGGCGTTGTCCTCGTAGAGCTTCAGCAGCGCGGACGACAGCTGGCGGCCGCTGGCCTGCTGGCAGGCATAGGCATCGGCCTGGAACTCGTCCTTGCGCGAGGAATGCGCCATCAGCGGGGCGACGAAGAACATCAGCGGCGGCGTGGCCAGCATGAACAGCAGCAGCGCCAGTGCGTTGTTGGGCGCCGCCTGGGCGTCGACCAGGTTGGGCGTGACGCCCAGGCCCTGGTAGAAACCGGCCTGGCCAGCCAGCCAGCCCAGCGCGGCCATGCCCAGCCCGCTCATCGCGATCACGGTCCACATGCGGTTGCGCACATGGCGGTGGTGGAAATGGCCCAGCTCATGGGCCAGCACGGCTTCCACCTCGGCCGGCTGCAGGCGCTCCAGCAGCGTGTCGAAGAAGACCACCCGCTTGGCGCGGCCCATGCCGGCGAAATACGCGTTGCCATGCGCCGAGCGGCGGCTGCCGTCCATCACGAACAGGCCGCGCGACTGGAATCCGCAGCGCTGCATCAGCGCCTGCACGCGCTCGGCCAGCTCGTTGTCGGCCAGTGGCTTGAATTTGTTGAAGATGGGCGCGATGACGGTCGGGTACAGCACCTGCATCAGCAGCATGAAGCCCACCATCAGCCCCCAGGCCCACAGCCACCACCAAGTCCCGGTGGCGGCCATCACCCACAGCACGGCAGCCAGCAGCGGCAGGCCGATCACGGCGCCCAGCAGCGTGCTCTTCAGCATGTCGGCCAGGAACAGCCCAGGCGTGATGCGGTTGAAACCGAAGCGCTGCTCCAGGCGGAAGGTGCGATACCACTCGAAGGGCAGGTCCAGCAGCCCGCTGATCAGCCCGAAGCCGGCAAACAAGGCCAGCTGGTAGGCCATGCCGCCCCAGTGCGGCGCGATCCAGTCGCGCAGGAAGCCGTTCAGCAGGTCCAGCCCGCCGAGCAGCGTCCAGCCCAGCAGCGTGAGCACGCCGAAGGCCTCGGTCAGCAGGCTGAAGCGGTTGCGGGCGACGGTGTAGTCGGCTGCCTTCTGGTGCGCCGGCAACGGGATCACCGCGTCAAACGGCACCGGCACCGCGTCGCGGTGCTGGTGCACATGGCGCATCTGGCGCGTGGCGAGCCAGAACTTGACGCCCAGCGAAGCGAGCAGGGCGGCACAAAAGGCCAGGGAAACGACGGCGGCTTGCATGGGGGCGAAGTGTATGTTGTCGGACAATGGCAGCCGCCCCGTATCAAGGAATCCCATGAGCACCGACACGCTGAGCAAGAACGACCAGAACCTGATCTGGATCGACCTGGAAATGACGGGCCTGAAGCCCGAGTCGGACCGCATCATCGAGATCGCGGTTGTCGTGACCGATCCGCAACTCACCGTGCGCATCGAAGGCCCGGTCTTCGCAGTCCATCAGAGCGACGCGGTGCTGGACGGCATGGACGCCTGGAACAAGGGCACGCATGGCCGCAGCGGGCTGATCGACCGGGTCAAGGCCTCGACCATCAGCGAAGCCGAGGCCGAGGCCCGCGTGATCGAATTCCTGGCCGCCTACGTTCCGGCAGGCAAGAGCCCGATGTGCGGCAACTCGATCTGCCAGGACCGGCGTTTTCTCGCCAACTACATGCGCGGCCTGGAAGCCTTTTTCCACTACCGCAACCTGGACGTCAGCACGCTGAAGGAACTGGCCCGGCGCTGGAAGCCGGCGGCGATGGAAGGCTTCAAGAAGGCCCAGGCGCACACCGCACTGGCGGACATCAACGAGTCCATCGACGAACTCATCCACTACCGCACCCACCTCCTCGCGGTCTGAGGCACCCGGCTTCGTGAGTAACCGAAGCCACCCGCCGAGCGGGTGGCG
>NZ_VIDT01000133.1 GCF_006519715.1 Ideonella azotifigens | reverse complement strand
GTGCCAGCAGCAGCACCGGTGCGGCTTGCTGCCAGAGCCAGCTTGGCAGCGTCGGCAGGCTGGCCGAGCCCATCAGCCAGACCTGGCGGCCGGGCCGCAGCTTCAGCATTGCGGCCAGCAGCGGTGCGTGGTCATGCTTCATCAGGTCCGGGTTGTCCAGGTTGGGGTACCAGGCGGACAGCGTCAGCTCCCCGCGGCCCAGGGGCAGGCGCAGCGCGCGCCAGCCCAACTCGTCGCGAACGCCCCAGGCAGGCAGGTCGCGGCTCTTGAAAACGGTGCTGGGCGAGCGGCAGAGCTGGTAGATCGGCAGTTCCGCAAAAAACGGCTGCGCACCGGCGTCCTTGGCCGTCCAGTCGCATTTCGGTGGCGGCGGAACGCGCGGCAGTGCGGGGCCGGAAGCAGGCGTGGCAGGGGCGGTGTCTTCCTCGTCGTCTTCATCGTCCTCGTCTTCGTCCGACTTTTCCGGCGGCGCGGCGTGGCCGGACGCAGCGGCGCGCGCCTTGGCCTCGGCCTTGCGTTGTTCCCGCTGCAGCTGCCATTCGCTGGTCTCTTCAATGCCCAGCGGGTTGAGCTTCAGCATCGCTTCGTCGGTGTTGGGGAACAGCACCAGGTGGCCGCCCGCCTCGACCCAGCGCTTCAGGTCCTGCTCGCGCGACTGGCGCACGTCCCACAGCGGCGAGGTGAGGACCAGCGTGTCGGTCACCGGCGGCAAGGTGCCGAGTTCGCTCGGTGTCTGCAGCGTCACGCCCTGCTTGGCCAGCCAGTGGCGCAACTGGTAGTGGCGGTCGGTTTCGGCTTCGCCCTGAGGCGGCAGCGGCACGCGTTTTTCTTCCCACCTGGTGTAGCGCACCAGCAGCGCACCGGCGCCCAGCAGCACGGCAAGCAGCAGCAGCCATGGCAGGCTCCGGCGCAACATGGAACTCATGCCGTGGCCGCCCGCAGTGCACCGCCAGCGGCCTGGGCTGCGAGGCCGGCACCGAACAGCGCGTCGAAACGGGCGCAGAGGTCCAGCACGCGGGCCTCGTCGGGCCGCCGGTGCGCGTAGCCGATCTCCAGCCAGGCGTCGATCAGCTGCCGAAGACGATCTCTGCCGGCCCGTCGATGTCCACCCAGTCACTGGCATGGCGATCGCTGACCGCCTCGACAAATCCTTGTTGAGCGCGAGCGTCGGACATCTTGGGGCGAAACATCGAAGAAGCCATGGATCGTGAGGTGGGCGCAAAAGAGCTGACCAAACAGGGGCGGCAAGCGCCGTTTGCCCGTCATCAGCAGATCGCGTACCTGACACAAACTGTCACCTTCGGCGCGGCCGCCACCCGGCCTTTCCAGCCTTCAGGCGCCTCACATCGGATTCAGCTCGCCATTGACGATCCAGGCCACGCCGAAGCGGTCCACCAACATGCCGTTGATCCGGGCCCAGAACTGAGGCTGCAAGGCCATGGTGGTCCGTCCGCCTTCGGCCAGGGCCTCGAAAGTGCGCTGGGCTTCGGCCACCGTGTCGAAGTTCAGGGTCAGTGACACGCCTTTCACACCCTCGTACGGCATGCCGGGCGGCACATCGCCGGCATACAGATCGCCGCCGCCTGGCAGCGTCAGCGCCGCATGCATCACCGCATCGGCCGTGAAGCCCGGCATGCGCTGGTCCGCCGGCAGGTCGGCGTTGCGCAGCAGCTTCAGGCTGCCTTGCAGCACACCTGCGTAGAACTGCATGGCCTCGGCGCATTGGCCGGGGAAGGCGAGGTAGGCAATGGGGTGCGGCATCGTGGCTCCTTGACGTGAATGGGAACGCAAGCCCGGGGACGGCTTGCATTTCCACGTCGAACAAGGGCCGGCGGTTTCGACAGGCCTCAGCCGTTTTAGACCAAGGGTTTGCCCGGCGCGTGGACGGTTACCTGCCGGACTCGCCCGCCATGAAGTCGCGCCTGAGCACGGCCAGCAGTGGCGCGTCTGCATGGGCACGCAGCACCGGCATGACATTTTTCAGCGTTGCCTTGGCTTGGGCCTTCTGGCCGGCGGCGTGCAGGGCCATGGCCTGGTCGCAGCTGCAAAAGGCCAGCGCGGTCCACACGGCGGGCGAGTCGCTGCGTTGCAGGAAGGCCGCCACGGCCTGGCTGAGCAGCCCCAGCGCACCGGGCCTGCCGCGGCGCATCGCGATCAGCCCCTGGGTCCAGGCGACAAAACCTTCTGCCATCGGCGGAAGCAGCGAGAGGTCCAGGCCGGCCATCAAGGCCTCGGCACGCGCCAGGTCGCCAAAGCGGGCCTGGGCCAGCGCATGGTCCAGCACGCGGGCTGGCTCGTCGCCGGACAAGGCCTGCGCCTGGCCCATGGCCTGCACAAACCCCGCACGGTCGCCGCCGGCGGCGTACACAGCAGCCAGCCGGGTCTCATACAGCCCGGGGTGGATGACCAGCCGAGACTGCCAGTCGGCCAGGTCCTCCAGTGCGCCGGGCAGGTCGCCCTGGCGGGCACGCACCGACGCAATCCGCACGTCCAGGTCGAAGTCCAGATTCGCGGCCAGTTCACTGGCGCTGCGCAGCCGGCCCGCCAGGCCCACCATCTCAGGCCAGCGGCCGAGTGCATGGGCCTTCAGCAGTTGCTGGTAACGGTCGGCATGGCGGTAGCGCCACAAGGCCGGGGCGAACGGCAGCGCCAGCAAGGCCACGGCGATCAGCATCCACGCCGGGCTGCGGGCCCAGATGCCGCCCGCCAGCAGCAGGGCGTCCACCATCAGCCAGACGCGGTTCTTGCGCGCCACGACCTGCAGCAAGGGCAGCAGGCCGGGCCGCTCGCGGAAGTGCAGGTGCAGCTTTGCGAGTTCTGCCTTGTCGGCCGCGCTCAGGCCTTGCAGGCTGGCCTCGTCCTGGCTGATCGCCACCTCCTGGTGCAGCACGACTTGCCGCAGCCCCTGGGCACGCAGTTGGTCGCGCGCCGCGCGTGCACTGTCGGCTTCGACAAAGCCTTGCCGGTCGCGGCCATCGGCCGTCTTGGCGCTGTAAAGCAGTTGAGCCATGGGTCGGGTCAGGAAGGTGGTCGTTCGCCGGACGATTGTCTGGCAGCACGCCGGCAGCGCATCCGCCATCCGGCCGCGCTTGGCTGCCGCTGGTCTGCCGTGATCCGCCGAGCAGGCATGGTTCAGACCGGCCCCTGCGTCACGGAGGGGAATGGAAGGCTGCGGCAGTCGATAACTGTATATTCATCCAGCCCCAAACACCCAACAGCTCCGTGGACCTGCAACGCAAACTCGCCATCCTGGCCGACGCCGCCAAGTACGACGCCTCCTGCGCCTCCAGCGGCAGCAAGCCGCGCGACTCGGTCGGCGGCCGCGGCATCGGCTCGACCGAAGGCGCCGGCATCTGCCACAGCTATGCGCCGGACGGCCGCTGCATCTCGCTGCTGAAGGTGCTGCTGACCAACTACTGCCTCTACGACTGCCTGTATTGCGTCAACCGCGTGACCAGCAACGTGCCACGCGCCCGCTTCACGGTGGACGAGGTGGTGCAGCTGACGCTGGACTTCTACCGGCGCAACTGCATCGAAGGCCTGTTCCTCAGCTCCGGCATCGTGCGCAGCGCGGACCACACGATGGCCGAGGTGGTCGAAGTGGCCAGGGTGCTGCGCGAGGAGCACGACTTTCGCGGCTACATCCACCTGAAGACCATCCCCGAAGCCAGTCCCGAGCTGCTGGCGCTGGCCGGCCGCTACGCCGACCGGCTCAGCATCAACATCGAGCTGCCCACCGCGGAAAGCCTGGCTCAGCTGGCGCCCGAGAAGGACGGCCGGGCCATTCGCCGCTCGATGGCCAGGCTGCGCGTGCACATCGACGACGCCAGGGAGGCAGCCGCGCCGCCGCCAGCCGTCGTCTCGCTGGCCGGACTGAGGCCCAAACGCGCGGCACCGCCGGTCTTCGCGCCGGCCGGCCAGAGCACGCAGATGATCGTCGGCGCGGACGCGACCGATGACCGCGCCATCCTGGTCACCAGCGCCACGCTCTACGGTGCCTACCGGCTGCGCCGCGTGTACTACTCGGCCTTCAGCCCCATTCCCGACGCATCGCTCGCCCTGCCCTCGCAGGCACCGCCGCTGGTGCGCGAGCACCGGCTCTACCAGGCCGACTGGCTGATGCGCTTCTACGGCTTTGCGCACGACGAGATCGTGCCAGCCGGGCAGGGCATGCTGGCGCTGGACATGGACCCCAAGCTGGCCTGGGCCCTGGCCCACCGCGAGCGCTTCCCGGTCGACCTGAATCGCGCCCCCAGGGAGATGCTGCTGCGCGTGCCCGGCCTGGGCGTGAAGACAGTTGAAAAACTGCTGGCCGCCAGGCGCAGCCGCCTGGTCCGTGCCGACGATTTGCGCCGGCTGCGCGTGCCGCTAAAAAACGTGATGCCGTTTGTCGTGCTGCCGGACCATCATCCCGGCGCGCTGCTGGAAGCGCAGGACCTCGCGGCACGGCTGCGGCCGGCACCGCAACAGGCTTCGTTGTTCGACGCTGAAGCAGTCGTCTGAACGCCATGCCGCTTGATCACACCGTGCAGCTCGCGCACGAGGCCGACCTGGCAGGTTTTCGTGCCGCTGCAAGGCGCCTGTGCCAGCAAGCCGTGCCGCCGGACAGCGTGCGCTGGCAGGTCGCGACCGCGGCCTCAGCTGACCTGTTTGCCCTGGCTGAACCGAGTGAGCCATTCGCGGTGAACCCGGCTGGAAAAAACGCCGCACCGCTCGCGGTGCCGGCCTTTTTCATCCCCCTCTGCGAGAGCGTGGCCCTGCATGCCGACAACGCCCGCTTCGCGCTGCTCTACCGGCTGCTGTGGCGCCTGCAGCGCGAACCCGGCCTGCGCAGCGACCCGCTGGACGCTGACCGCCTGCGCGCCGAGCAGATGGCCCGCGCGGTCACACGCGAGCAGCACAAGATGACGGCCTTCGTGCGCTTCCGGCCCCTCGCCGCCGACGGGCCATCGCAGGAAGAGGACGGTAGCCGCTGGCATGTCGCCTGGTTCGAGCCAGAGCACCACATCGTCGAAGCCACCGCGCCGTTTTTTGCGCGCCGCTTTGCGCAGATGCGCTGGGCCATCCTGACGCCTTCGCGCTGCGTGCGCTGGGACGGCCACGCCCTCGCGTTCGGCCCCGGCGCGCAGCGGGAAGATGCCCCCGCGGCCGATGCCGGCGAACAGCTCTGGCTCACCTACTACGGCCACATCTTCAACCCTGCGCGGCTGAAGCTGAAGACGATGCAAAAGGAGATGCCGCGCCGCTACTGGCACAACCTGCCCGAGGCGGCGCTGATCCAGCCGCTGGTGGCCCAGGCCGAGGCGCGCAGCGGCCGCATGGTCGATCAAGGCGGCACGGTACCCGCGCACCGTCGCCCGGCAGCCTCTTCGGCACTGGTGATCTCCCCGCCCACCTTGCTGCACGAAGGCATTGCCGCCAGCACCCCCATCGACTGGGACCTCGTGCGCGATGGCCCCGAACGCTGCCGCGCCTGCCCCATCGGCGCCTGCGCCACCCAAGCTGTGCCTGGCGAAGGCTCGCGCGAGGCACAGCTGATGATCGTCGGCGAGCAACCCGGCGAACAGGAGGACCTGCAAGGCCGCCCGTTTGTCGGCCCCGCCGGCCAGCTGCTGGACCGGGCTTTCGAAGCGCTGCACTGGCAACGCGACGAGCTCTACCTCACCAACGCCGTCAAGCACTTCAAGTTCGAGCTGCGCGGCAAACGGCGCCTGCACAAGACGGCGGCGCTCAGCGAAGCCCAGGCCTGCCTGCACTGGCTGGAAGCCGAGATCGCCTTGCTGAAACCGCAAGCCGCCATCGCCCTTGGCGCCACCGCCACCCGCGCGCTGCTGGGCCCCGGCGTGAAAGTGACCACCGCCCGCGGCCAGTGGTTCACCCGGGCAGACGGCTTGCCGGTGCTGGTGACGCTGCATCCATCGGCCTTGCTGCGCATGCCGATCAGCGAACATGACGCGGCCTTTGAACAGTGGCTCTTAGACCTACGGCACGCATCTCCATTTGCTGGGGTCAGGCCCCAATCTGGTCCCCTTCCGAAGGATCAGGCACTTGAGTGAACAAAAACACAGCATTTCCATCGCGTCGCGTCGCGACGGAGCGGCAAGTTGACACCCCGTCACGGCAAGCCTTGGCGGAGGTTCATGTCATCCCGTTGATGGATGGACCGACCACGCTCAAACAGCATTTCATGTGATAGAAGACTGCTCTGCAGAAGTACGGCCCAACATGCTGATCACACAGTGTGATCTTCGAGGCTCACAACTCAAGGAAACAACAGTGAATTTTCGGAAGCGCCAATGGCTGGTCACTTTGCTCGAGTTGACAGGTGTAGCCCTTGGGACATCGGCCTACGCCCAAACACGGTATGAAGCCTTGGACTTTGAGCCTCAAGGAGTGTCCTTCATCCAGCTTGGTGGATTGAATGACAAAGGCTGGATCGCCAGTTCTGGCGCCGCCGGCGGTGATGGACACACGGCGTACCTCACAGGGCCGAATGGCAGGAACAATCATCCCATCGGGGGCGATCCGGTCCAGTCGGTCAACGCGGTAAATAACCGCGGAATGATTGCAGGCTCCAGCACACGAGGAAGGCCCTTTGTTACTGGGATTCAGGGCGAGGGTCGAACAGATCTAGGAATACCAGTCGACGCGGAATACGGTCACGCCTATTCGATCAACGCCAAAGGTCAAGTGGTCGGTGACTACCAATCGGCGGCAGGCACCAAAAGCTTTTTGTATGACCCGCAAGGTGGATTAGTTACGTTGAATGTATTGAACATCAACAACCACCAAGCCATGGCCATCAACAAAGCCGGTGTGATCGTGGGTTCTTACGCAAATCCAGATTGGTTGCCCTATGTGGCAAAGCCACCTGAATACAAAGCGAAGAGCCTACTGAACAAAAAACTGGCAGTCAGCTATGCGCAAGCAACAGCAATCAACGATGCCAACACAGTGGTGGGCGCCTTCCGCGATTCGCTAGGTATGCCCGGTGCATTTATTTCACGAGATGGCAGTCCCATGCAAGATCTGGGCGCGCCAGCCGGGCTGTACATCACGCCAATGAGTATCAACGATAGTGATCTGATCGTGGGCTGGTACAGCTACACCTATGGTCCAACGATGAATGCCCATGCCTTCGCTTGTCAAAGCACCTGCTCAAATCTCATCGAACTCACAGACCTTGTCGAACTGCCGGATAACATCGTGCTGAATCAGGCGATCAGCGTGAACAGTTCGGGGCAAATCCTTGCCACTGCGTCCAATGGACGAGCCTATCTCCTTACGCCATTGAAGCAGAAGTAGAGATCAAAAGCGTGGCGTGGACTCATCCGCGCCACGCGATCCTGCACCTCAGCGCGTCTTCACCTTCTCAGGCAATTCCTTGGGCGCCAGCGCGCGCACCTGCTGCACCAGGTTGTTGTGCGCGTCCAGGAAGGCGGCGGCGATCACCTTGCCTTCGTTGGTATTGCTCCAGCCCATGCCGCCAAGGCCGCCGCTGCCGCCGAACGCCAGCCCGCCCACGCCCAGGTCGGTGGTGCGCGCGGCACCGGTGGCTGACGACAACTGCTCGGTGGTTTCGTTGTCGGTCAGCAGCAGCACGACCTGGGCCTCCTTGGTCTTCACGTGCTCGGCCGCGCCAGCGAATTTGTTCAACACCGGGATGGCGGCCATCACGCCGCCGAGTTGGCGGCCAGCGTCCTGCTCGGAGAAGGTCAGGCTGGGCACGATGCTGTACTGCGCCATGATGCCGCGGCCCTTCTTGACGTTGCCGTCCGCGCGCAGCACGCCCGCGTCCTTCAGCTCCTGCTCCTGCACCGTGGACTTCAGCCCGGCATTGCGGTCCACGATGCGGAAGCAGCCGCTCTGCTGCATGATGACCCGCACCAGCGGCAGCGGCGATTCCGGCAGCCCGCCGCGGCCAATGCCGGTGTAGCCACCCTGGTTCTCGACCAGCGAAACAACGGCCACCGGCGCGTCGCACTTCAGCAAGGCCTTGGCCGCATTGGTCGCGCCATTCGGCCCGCCACCGCCGCTCACCACCGAGCCGCCCTGGCCAAGCTCAACCCCTTGTTTGCCGCAACCGGCCAAGCCCAAGACCAGCCCTGCGGCCAGCAGGCCACCACGCGAAAGCAACATCGTTTCTCCTGCAACAACCCATCGGCGACAGCCGCCTCGCACGGGCGCAGGGACTCTAGCAGTGCCCGGCGATGCGCCTTCTCCCCACTAGGAGGGGACCGTGTATCAAGGTGTATCAACACACTAGGGGGAACTGGGCTCATGGCAGATCGAGGCCTTCAGAATCGCGATCCTCATATTCAAAGAACGAGGCTGCCATGTCCCAACGCCTGCTCCTGTCCGCCCTGCTGCTGTCCATCGGCGTCGGTTCCGCTTCAGCCCAAACCAGTCTCGCACCCAGCCTCGCGACCAACACGACCTACGCCGCCAAGGACATCGGCACGCTGGGCGCCTACCCGGTCACGCCGGTCCAGCTCAATGACAAGGCCTGGGTCACCGGCCGTTCGCCCAAGGGTCAGAACCAGGCGATGCAGGGCTTCCTCACCGGCCCGAACGCCAACAAGATGCGCCCATTGCCACGGCTTGACGGCAAGGCCAACCAGCCCAACGCGCTGAACAATCACGGCGTCGTGGTCGGGCGAAGCAACATGGGCCAAGGCGGCATGCATGCCTTCATGACGGGCGAGCAAGGCATGGGCATCCAGGACCTGGGTGCGCTGGGCGGCAACAAGAGCGAGGCGCTGGCCGTCAACAACTTGGGCCAGGTGGTCGGTTACGCCGAAACCTCGCCTGACTCGCCGAACGTGCGCGCCTTCCTGTACGACAGTGCCAGCCAAGCCATGCGCCCGCTGGGCCAATGCCTGTCAGACGCCAGCACCGCCAGGGTCATCAACGACCAGGGCGTGGTGGCCGGCACCTTCGCCTGCCAGCCCGACCCTTCGGTGCGCGTGTTCGTCGCCTCCCCGCCGGACTACGTCTTCGTGCCCTACGCGCTGGACGACCGCTTCGGCTACCAGGTCACCGGCATCGACCCGCAAGGCGTGGTGCTGGGCTATGTCTCCGACCACAAGTCCCGCACCCGCTCCTTCCTGGTCCGCCCCGGCATGGGCATGCAGGAACTCGCCACGCCCAGCAACTTCACCACCGTCGTCGCCTGGTCCCGCAACGAAGCCGGCACCATCGTCGGCCACTCGCTGGACGGCCACGACAACGCCGCCCGCGCCTTCGTCTGCAGCGGCGACTGCAGCGACCTCACCGACCTGAACAGCCTGGCCACGCTGCCCGAAGGGGTCAAGCTGACTGACGCCCGCAGCGTCAACCAAGCCGGCCAGATCCTGGCCAGCGGGTCGGATGGGCATGGTTACCTGCTCACGCCTGCGAACTGAGTCTCGCCAGGCCACCCCTTTCTCGAAAGCAGTACCCACCCTCCACCCACTGCAAACCAGCTTCATGCATCCAAACCCGTCTCTTCGCCTCCTTGCCGCCGGCCTGCTGATCGGCCTCGCTCAATCGGCCACGTCGGCCGCGCCGACCTACAGCGTCAAGGACATCGGCCCCATCAATGGCTCAATCAAAGCCGCCGCAATGAACGACAAGGGGTGGATCACCGGTACCAGCTCGAACTTGCCGGACGGCGCCAGTGGCGCTTTCATCACCGGCCCGGACGGGAAAAACCCGCGGCCGTTGGGCGATGACCTCCGCCCCTATGCGATCAACAACCACGGGGCCATCGTCGGCACGTTCAACGATGCCAGAGGCGAGGTGCGTGCCTTCGCTTCGGGCAAGCAAGGCAGCGAGCCGCACGACATCGGCACGTTGGGAGGTGCCAGCGCCGGTGCGCTAGCCATCAACAATCACGGTCTGGTGGTTGGCTACGCCGAGACCGACCTGGGATCGCAAAACATCCGTGCATTCAGGTACGACAGCGACACCGGGAAGATGACCGTACTCGGCAACTGCCCGATCGCCGCCAGCAGTGCGCAGGCGGTCAATGACAAGGGCGTAATCGCCGGCAACTTCTTCTGCCAGGAAACCGACCCCATCCAAGTGTTCATCGCGTCCCCGCCAGACTACAACTTGGTGGGCTACGCCCTGCAGGATGCATCCAACTTCCAAGTCAATGCCATCAGCCCCCGAGGCAGCGTGATCGGCACCGTCAGCGCTTCAGGGCACCCGACACGATCGTTTGTGATTCATCCAGGCAAGCAGATCGAGGTGCTGAGAACACCCGAGGATTTGCTGATGACCATGGCAAACGGGCTCAACGACGCCGGCGCCATCGTTGGCATCTTCGAAGCCAATCCATCGGGTGAATTCCGCGCTTTCGTCTGCAACGGCGACTGCAGCGACCTGACCGATCTCAACACCCTGGCGACGCTGCCGGCCGGTGTGCTGCTGACGCAGGCCATGAGCATCAATGCTGGCGGCCAGATCCTGGCCACCGGCTCCGATGGACACGGGTATTTGCTGACGCCAAAGCCCTGATCGCAGGCGGCCACGCCGCCGATGTCGCTTTTCCCAAGCCAATCTCGTTCTCCTCCATGACCAGGTCCATCGGACCCGGTCCACAGGGGAGCAGGAATGGACGGGATTTGCAAGGCGGTGCTGACGGCTGCCGTGGTGTGGCTGGTGATGGGCGCGGTGCGGCATGGTGGGCACCGGCTGGCGGGTGTTGCAGCAGCGCTGCCGACCATCACCGCACCAACGCTGGCCTGGCTGGCGCATGAGCAAGGCGTGGTGTTCGCGACCCAGGCGGCAGTCGCCAGCGTGGCGGCTTGCGCCATGCTGGCGGTGTT
>NZ_VIDT01000132.1 GCF_006519715.1 Ideonella azotifigens | reverse complement strand
TGCTGCTGCTCCAGCGGCTCCAGCACCAGCACATGGTGCACGCCGCCCAGCGGTGCCATGGGCTGCAGGCCGATGCGGGCGAAGCCGGCATCGCCGCGCCTGTCCATGCGCGTGACCTTGGCCACCGGCAGTCCGGCCGGGTAGATGCCGTCGACACCGCTGGTGGTCAGCAGGTCGCCGACCTGCACGTCGTCGGTCGCCGAGACGAAGCGCAGTTCCATCTGGTTTTCCTCACCGCCGCCAAAGGCTGCGCTGCGGTGCTGGGTGCGGGTGTTCAGCACCGGGATGGCGGCGTCCTTGTCGATCAGCAGCGTGACCTCGGCGCTCATCAGGTAGGTGCGCGTGACCTGGCCCAGGACCCCGGCTTCATTGATCACAGGCGAGCCGTCGACCACGCCGTGGCGGCTGCCGCGGTCGATGAAAAGCTTGTGCGAATAAGGGTCCGGCGCCTCGTACAGCACCTCGGCCGCCAGCGAGCGCACCTGCAGGCCTGGCCGCAGTCCCAGCAGCGCGCGCAGTTCCGCGTTCTCGTGGGCCAGCCGGCCGGCGCTGGCCGACTGTTCGGACTGGACCACCAGCTTCTGCTGCAACGCGTCGGCCTTGGCATAGGCCTGGTGCACGCCGCCGAAGTACTCCCCCACGCCGTCCCAGGCCTGCATCGGCAGGCTGAGCACGCGCACCACCGGCAGCAGCGCGGTGGCCATGGCGTTGCGCAGCGGCTGGGTCAGCGCGAAGCGGTGGTCGGCGGCCATCAGGAAGATGGCCAGCGCGGTGCACAGCAAGAGCTTGGAAAGCGCGGGCAGGCCCTGCCGGAAGAAGGGCGGTGGGCTGCGGTCGAAGGTGCCCAGTGGCATGGCGGTTGGGCGCTTGTCAGGGCATGAACAGAGGAGGCCGCGGCGTCAACGGATGACGTGCGGCCCTGCAGTGGCCGGTTACTCCTGCGTGAAGATCGAGCCCAGGCGTTCCATGCTTTCCAGCGCCATGCCGCAACCGCGCACCACGCAGGTCAGCGGGTCCTCGGCCACCAGCACCGGCAGGCCGGTTTCCTCGGCCAGCAGGCGGTCCAGGTCGCGCAGCAGCGCGCCGCCGCCGGTCAGCATCATGCCGCGCTCGGCGATGTCGGCGCCGAGTTCCGGCGGGGTCTGTTCCAGCGCGTTTTTCACCGAGGAGACGATCTGGTTCAGCGGGTCGGTCAGCGCTTCCAGGATCTCGTTGGACGAGATGGTGAAGCTGCGCGGCACGCCTTCGGAAAGGTTGCGGCCCTTGACTTCCATTTCCTTCACCTCGGAGCCGGGGAAGGCCGAACCGATGTTCTTCTTGATCGCCTCGGCGGTGGGCTCGCCGATCAGCATGCCGTAGTTGCGGCGGATGTAGTTGATGATGGCTTCGTCGAACTTGTCGCCACCCACCCGGACCGAGCCCTTGTAGACCATGCCGCCCAGCGAGATCACGCCGACCTCGGTGGTGCCGCCGCCAATGTCGACCACCATCGAGCCGGAAGCTTCCGACACCGGCAGGCCGGCACCGATGGCCGCTGCCATCGGTTCTTCGATCAGGTAGACCTCGGAGGCGCCTGCGCCCAGGGCCGATTCACGGATGGCCCGGCGCTCGACCTGGGTCGAGCCGCAGGGCACGCAGATGATGATGCGCGGGCTGGGCTTCAGCAGGGACCGCGGATGGACCATCTTGATGAACTGCTTGAGCATTTGCTCGGTGACGGTGAAGTCGGCGATCACGCCGTCCTTCATCGGGCGGATGGCCTCGATGTTGCCCGGCACCTTGCCCAGCATGGCCTTGGCTTCGTGGCCCACGGCCTGGATGGTCTTCTTGCCGTTGGGGCCGCCTTCGTGACGGATGGAAACGACCGAGGGCTCGTCCAGCACGATGCCCTTGCCTCGCACGTAGATCAGCGTGTTGGCGGTGCCCAGGTCAATGGCGAGGTCGGTGGAAACGTAGCGGCGGAGGGAAGCGAACATGGGGGCTCAGTCCAGACAATGGCAGGCCACGAGGTCGGCGGCCATCCACGTCCGTTGGACGCAGGGCGGGCTCAGTACCTCGAGGCTCATGGATGGGGGGTGTGCTCGTCGAACTTGCGGGCCTCGTGCCACGCAGCAGGATCGCTGGACATGGCATCGGAAGAGGTCGCCGATAGGTCGCGGATAACCGGAGATAATACCCCAAGCCCCCCGCAGACATGGGGTGCGCAGGCCCTTTTTTGCCCGCTGGAAGCCTGTTCCGGCCGCTTTGATTTCACCTTGAAACACCCATGGCACTCTCCCCCGCGGACGTGAGCCGCATCGCCCATCTGGCGCGCCTGGAACTCTCCGGCGCTGAGGCCGACGCGATGCTCACCCAGCTGAACGGCTTCTTCGGCATCGTCGAGCAGATGAGCGCGGTCGACACCCGCGGCATCGAGCCGCTGTACACCCCGCTGTCGGCAGTGCAGGACGTGACGCTGCGCCTGCGCGACGACGTGGTGACCGAAAGCAACAACCGCGAGCGCAACCAGTTGAGCGCCCCTGCTGTCGAGAACGGCCTGTTCCTTGTGCCCAAGGTGATCGAATGAGCGCAGGTGAATTGCACACCCTGGGCGTGGCCCAGTTGTCCGCCAAGCTCGCGGCCCGTGAAGTCTCTTCGACCGAGCTGACCCAGCACCTGCTGGCCCGTGCCAAGGCCCACGCCACGCTGGGCGCCTACCTGCACCTGGACGAAGCCGGCGCGCTGGCCACCGCTGCGGTGGCCGACGAGCGCCGCGCCGCCGGCAAGGCCACCGCGCTGACCGGCATTCCGCTGGCACACAAGGACATCTTCGTCACCCGTGACATGCCCACCACCGCCGGCTCGAAGATGCTGGCCGGCTACCGCAGCCCGTTCGACGCGACCGTGGTCGCCCGCCTGGGCAATGGCGCGGACGACTTCAGCGGCGCCGGCATGGTCTCGCTGGGCAAGCTCAACTGCGACGAATACGCGATGGGCTCGGCCAACGAGAACTCCGCCTTCGGCCCGGTGCGCAACCCCTGGGACACCTCGCGAGTGCCCGGCGGTTCGTCTGGCGGCTCTGCTGCTGCGGTCGCCGCGCGCCTGGTGCCTGCCGCAACAGGCACCGACACCGGCGGATCGATCCGCCAGCCCGCCAGCTTCTCCGGCATCACCGGCATCAAGCCGACCTATGGCGTGTGCTCGCGCTACGGCATGATTGCCTTCGCTTCCAGCCTGGACCAGGCCGGACCGATGGCGCGCAGCGCCGAGGACTGCGCGCTGCTGCTGTCGGCCATGAGCGGCTTCGACACCCGCGACGCGACCAGCGCCGAGCGCCCGCCGCAGGACTTCCATGCCGCGATGCTTACCGCGCGTGACGGCGCCACCGCCGCTCAGCCGCTGAAGGGCTTGCGCATTGGCTTGCCGCTGGAGTTTTTCCCGGCCGCGCTGGCGGCCGACGTGAACGGCGCCGTGCGCGGTGCCTTGGCCGAGCTGGAGAAGCTGGGCGCCACGCTGGTGGACCTCAGCCTGCCGCGCACCGAGCTGTCGATTCCCGTGTACTACATCATCGCGCCGGCCGAGGCCAGCTCGAACCTGAGCCGCTTCGACGGCGTCAAGTTCGGCCATCGCGCCAAGCAGCACGGCGACCTGCTGGACATGTACAAGAAGACGCGCGCCGAAGGCTTTGGCGCCGAGGTCAAGCGCCGGATCATGATCGGCACCTACGTGCTGAGCCACGGCTACTACGACGCCTACTACCTGCAGGCGCAGAAGCTGCGCCGCATGATCGCCGACGACTTCCAGGCCTGCTTCCAGCAGTGCGACCTGATCGCCGGCCCGGTGGCGCCCACGGTGGCCTGGAAGCTGGGTGAGCAGGGCGACGATCCGGTCAAGGCCTACTTGGCCGACATCTTCACGCTGTCCGGCAGCCTCGCCGGCCTGCCTGGCATGAGCGTGCCGGCCGGTTTCGGCGAACACGGCATGCCGGTCGGCCTGCAGCTGATTGGCAACTACTTCCAGGAAGGCCGGCTCTTGCACGCGGCGCACGCGCTGCAGCAGGCCACCGATTTCCACCTCCGCACGCCGGAGGGCTTCTGACCATGTCCGCACCTCAACTCATCCGCGGCTACGAGGTCGTCATCGGCCTCGAAAACCACGTCCAGCTCTCCACGCTGTCCAAGATCTTCAGCGGGGCCTCGACCGCCTTCGGCGCCGAGCCCAACACCCAGGCCTGCCCGGTGGACCTGGCCCTGCCCGGCACGCTGCCGGTGCTCAACCGTGCTGCCGTGGAGCGGGCCATTCGTTTTGGCCTGGCGGTGGGCGCCAAGGTGGCGCCGCTGTCCATCTTCGCCCGCAAGAACTACTTCTACCCGGACCTGCCCAAGGGCTATCAGATCTCGCAGTTCGAGATCCCGGTGGTGCAGGGCGGCGAGGTCGAGTTCTTCGTCGGCGGCGAGAAGAAGAAGGTGCAGCTGACCCGCGCCCACCTGGAGGAAGACGCCGGCAAGAGCCTGCACGAGGACTTCCAGGGCATGTCGGGCATCGACTTGAACCGGGCCGGCACGCCGCTGCTGGAGATCGTCTCCGAGCCGGACATGCGCTCGGCCCAGGAAGCCGTGGAATACGCCAAGACGCTGCATGCGCTGGTCATGTGGCTGGACATCTGCGACGGCAACATGCAGGAAGGCTCGTTCCGCTGCGACGTGAACGTGTCAGTGCGCAAGCCCGGCCGCCCCTATGGCACCCGGCGCGAGATCAAGAACCTCAACAGCTTTCGCTACCTGGTGGACGCGGTGAACTACGAGGTGAACTGGCAGATCGACCAGATCGAGGACGGCCTGCCGATCCAGCAGGCCACCGTGCTCTACAACCCGGACCGCGGCGAGACCCGCGCGATGCGCTCGAAGGAAGACTCGGCGGACTACCGCTACTTCCCCGACCCCGACCTGCCACCACTGGTAATCGCGCCGGAATGGGTGGAACGCGTGAAGGGCGAGATGCCCGAGCTGCCGCGTGCGATGGCCGAGCGCTTCGTGCAGCAGGATGGCCTGCCGGCTTACGACGCGACGATGATGACCCAGTCGCTGGGCTTTGCCCGCTACTACGAGGCCTCGCGTGAGGTCTGCAGGCAGCCCAAGCTGGTCGCCAACTGGCTGATGGGCGAGATCAGCAAGCGGCTGAATGCCGAGGACCGCGGCATCGAGCAGGCGCCGGTGTCGCCGGCCACGCTGGCGACGCTGATCCAGCGCATCCACGACGGCACGGTGTCGAACAACTCGGCCCGGCAGGTCTTCGAGGCGCTGTGGACCGGCGCCGACAGCGACGTGGATGCCATCATCGACGCCAAGGACCTGCGCCAGTCCAAGGACAGCGGCGCGCTGGAGAAGATCGTCGACGAGGTGATCGCCGCGAATCCGAAGTCGGTCGAGGAATACCGGGCCGGCAAGGACAAGGCCTTCAACGCGCTGGTGGGTCAGGTCATGAAGGCCAGCAAGGGCAAGGCCAACCCGGCCCAGGCCAGCGAGCTGCTGAAGCAGAAGCTCTGAGCCGGCGAGTCAGCGCGAGGCGGTCTCGCCTGCCGGTGGGCGGCGTGACGCTCCGCTGCCGTTCAACACCTCGGGCTCCAGCGAGGCCACGACCTTCTTGCAGATCAGCGTCGGCTGGTCCTTGCGTGCCAGTTCGGCCTGGCTCTTGGCCAACGTCAGCGTCACGCCGGCGTTGTTGACGAAGCGGGCGTCGGCCCGGTCGCGCACGCGCTTGAGCTGGTATTCCTGGCTGTCCAGCTTGAGCTTGGCGTCGCGCGGGGTCATCGTCGCGTTCAGCACCTGGCCGTTGTCGCAGCGATAGGTCGCCGGCGAGGCAGACGCACCCGCGGCGGCGCCGGCCAGCAGCAGGGCGGCGACGCAATGCGGCAGGTGGGCGCTGAAAGACGTCGTCAGGTTGACCAGAATTGTCATGGGGTGGCGCGCTTGGCGGCAGGATCGGCCGCGCCCGGCGCGGCACCGGCCCACAGCTGCTGCAGCCGCGAGCGTTCTGCGTCGAACTGTTGCACGATGCGTTCCCGCTCCGCTTCCTGGTTCTGCAGAATGGTGCGCTGCGCCTCGGTGGCGCCCTCGTTGGCATTGATGCGCGAGCGCAGTTCGTCCGGAGACGACCGGTTGCCCAGTGCGGCACGTTCGGTGGCCAGCCCGTCGGCCTCGGCTTCCAGCGTGTGCAGCCGGCTCTTGGCCGCATCGATCAGCTTTTGCACCGGCGCCAGCGCGCGCTGGCGCGCCACGTCATGCGAGCCGGCGTCGGGGTAGCGCGTCAGCAGCATGCGGTCGCGCCGCACGGCTTCGTTCTGCGTCGCCAGGTCCTGCGACTGCTGCTTCTTCAGGTCTTCCAGCCGGTCCTGCTCCTCGCGCGAGCGCAGTGGCGGCACCACGCCGCGCTGGCTGCCGTCCCGGCCCAGCACGCGCTGCTCCTGCGACAGGCATTCGGGAATCGGCCGGTCCGAGCTGAGCCGGCGTCCGCTGGCATCGGTGCAGGTGTAGATGCGCCCATCGCCGGTTTGCGGCTTGGCATCGACCGCCCAGGCGGCGGGCGCCGCAGCGGCCAGCATGGCGCCGAACAACACACTCAGCAGAACTGGTGACGCCATGGACGGAGGGTGGGCAAGGAGAGAGGAACTTCGGAGGCGAGCGTACGTCATCTGGCAAGGGCCGGATGCGTCGGTCAGCAGGTGTTTCAGCGCTTAGATTCCGTAACGCGTGCGATAGGCCGCGACGCGTTCGGTGTTGGCCGCCAGCGTGGCGTCGCCGGTGGTGGCCAGGAATTGCATCAGGTCGGCCAGCGTGGCGATAGACAGCACCTGCAAGCCCAGTTCCTGCTCGACATACTGCACGCCCGAGCGGCGGTTGGCGGGATCGTCGGACGCGCGCTCCTGGCGGTCCATTGTGATGGCCACGCCCACCGGCGTCGCGCCTGCGGCGCGGATCATGTCGGCGGCCTCGCGCTTGGAAGCGCCGTCGGTGATCACATCGTCGATGATCAGCACCCGGCCCTTGACCGGCGCGCCGACCAGCGTGCCGCCTTCGCCATGGTCCTTGGCTTCCTTGCGGTTGTACGCATAGGGCACGCTCTTGCCGTGTTTGGCCAGGCCGATGGCGACCGCAGCCGCCAGCGTGATGCCCTTGTAGGCCGGGCCGAACAGCATGTCGAATTCGATGCCCGAGGCCAGCAGGCGGCGTGCATAGAATTCGCCCAGCCGCATCAGCTTCGCGCCATCGTCGAACAGCCCCGTGTTGAAGAAATACGGCGACTGCCGACCCGCCTTGGTGGTGAACTCGCCGAAGCGCAGCACCCCCGCTTCCACCGAGAACTGCACGAAATCCTGCGCCAGCGGGTCGGTATGGGGAACGGTCTTCATGGAGAAATTCAAATGGGATTCAGGCTGGTGACGCTGAACTTGAACGGGATCCGTTCGGCAGCGACCAAGGGCTTCATGCAATGGACGGAAAGCGTCTCGCCAGATTGTATGGGGGTGCAGGAAGTCAAGGCCCAGGCAGTCGACGTGAATGGGAAGTACGACACGGTTGCCGGCATGAATGGGCATTTCCACTACGCGCAGAAGAAGGGTTACTCGGGCGTCGGGGCTTACAGCAAGAAGGAGCCCAGCGATGTGATCACCGGCTTTGGCGTCGAGGAATTCGACTTCGAAGGCCGCTACATCGAGTTGCGCTTCGACACGCCCGCTCGCAGATTCAGCGTCATCAGTTGCTACTTCCCCAGCGGCTCATCGGGCGAAGAACGCCAGCAGGCCAAGTTCCGCTTCCTGGCCCAGATGTACCCGTACCTGATGACGCTGAAGGCCGAGCGCGAGTTCGTGCTGGTGGGCGACATCAACATCGCCCACAAGGCCATCGACCTGAAGAACTGGAAGGGCAACCAGAAGAACTCCGGCTTCCTGCCTGAAGAGCGCGACTGGATGACCAAGCTGCTCGAAGAAGGCGGCCTGGTCGACGTTTTCCGCAAGCTCAACGACAAACCCGAGCAATACACCTGGTGGAGCAACCGCGGCCAGGCCTGGGCCAAGAACGTGGGCTGGCGCCTGGACTACCACCTCGCCACCCCCGGCATCGCCGCCACCGCCCAGCGCGAATACATCCACCTCGATCAGCGCTTCTCGGACCACGCGCCGCTGGTGATCGATTACGACTTCGTGCTCTGACTGATTCAGGCGACGCGGCTCGGGCTGCTGGCGATCAGGCCGGCGACCATGTCGTCGGTCAGCCGCATCGGCAGCGCCTGGGCCGACAGCAAGGCCACCACCGCGTGATCGGCATGCGCGCTGTCGCGCACCACCGGCACCCCGCGTGGCGCGCCGCTGGTGTTGGTGAGCGCGGCGACCAACGGCCAGTGCGCTCGTTCGCCGTTGCGCACCACCAGGCCCATCTCGCCCGAGGCCAGCTTGACCAGGCTGCCGGGCGGGAACACGCCGAAGGCCTTGATCAGCGCCGTGGCCAGCGGGCTGGCGCCTGCCATCTGGTGAAGTTCGCGTCCGGCCTGCTGGGCGCTCATTGCCGGCCGGTTGGCGCGGCTGTTCAGGCGGGCGGTGTAGACATCGGCCAGGCGCAGCATCTCGGCCAGTTCGCTGACGTCCGTCGCGCCGCTCGGGTAGCCGGAGCCGTCCGCCAGTTCGTGGTGCTGGATCACCGCGTCCAGCCAGTCCTGGTCGGTGATGCCGGCCTGGCTGAGCATCTCGGCGCTGCGGGTCGGGTGCTCGTTGATGGTTTCGCGCTGCTTGGCCGTCAGCGGCGAGACCTGTTGTGCCAGCCGGGCCTGCAAGTCGAACATCGACAGGTTCATCGTTAGCGCGGCCTGGAAGGCCCGGCGCTGCTCGGTGGCGCTCCAGCCCAGGTAACGCGCGGCCGCCTGGCAGGCCGTGGCGGCATGGATGGAATGGTTCACGCCATAGTGCCCGGCCCCGCTGTCGGGCTGGCGCACCACCTGCGAGAGCGCCATGTCGGGTGAAAACTCGATCAGTGCCAGCAACTGATCCGTGGTCTTGTGAAGCGCGCCAGCCAACTCTGCGCTGGGTGCGTTCAGCGCTCGCTTCACCTCGCGCGAACGGCGCTCCCACTCCTGCGGCAACTGGGCGTGCCGCTGTGCCGGGTTTTCGCTGCGCACTGCCTGCACCGCTTCGGCCAGTTCTTCCAGCTCGACCACCGCCCCGCGCTTGAACAGCGCCTGCAACTGGGCCTCGTCGACGATGACCTGGCCGCGCGCCAGCAACAGCATCTGGCTCGCGTCTCGCACGCTGAACGGCAGCGGCTCACCCAGCACGATGCGATTCTTGACCGAGGAGAGTGAGCAAACAGGCATGACGACAGTTGAGGGTTGCGGCCGCCGCCGCGTGTGAAGGCCGATGTTGCCATGCAACGCCTGCATCCATGCTGGGCCGGGCAACGCCCTTTTGACGTTTGCCTTGCCTGAGCCAGGAAGCAGGGCATGCATGACCGACCCGCCCAGGCCTGGATCATCCCGTTCACAAAGCTTCGCGAGCTTGGCTCAGCGTGGCGGCGCTGCAGGTGGCGTCACGCCGCCGGTTGGCGCGGCCAGGCTGGCCATGCCGGTCTGGGTGTTGACTTCGCTGCCGCCAGTGGCCTGCGCGCCAGGCGCGGAGGCGGCCGGTGTGGCACCGGCTTCTGCTGCGCGGCTGGGCAGGATGTTCTGCGCAGACGCTGCGCCTTGCAGCTCGGCGCGCACCCTGGGCAGCGCCTGCGGCTGGCTGCGCTGCAGGAAGGCGATCAGGCCTTCGCGCAGCAGGCAGCGCAGGTCCCAGTTCTGGCCAGCGGAAGGCGAGCTGACGATCAGCCGCAGCTGCATCGCGTTTTCGCTGGTCTCCACCACCTGCAGCAGGCAGACGCGGCCGTCGTAGTCCTGGCTGGACTGGGCCAGCCGCGTGGCCTCGGCGCGCATCGGCCCGAGGTCGGTCGTGTAGTCGACCCACAGCATCACGCTGCCGATGATTTGCGAGGTCGTGCGGGTCCAGTTCTGGAACGGGTGCTCGATGAACCACTGCAGCGGGATGATGAGCCGGCGCTCGTCCCAGATCTTCAGCACCACATAGGTTCCGGTGATCTCCTCGACCCGGCCCCATTCGTTCTCGACGATCAGCACGTCGTCGATGCGGATCGGCTGCGACAGCGCGATCTGCAGGCCGGCCAGCAGGTTGCCGAACACCGACTTGGCGGCAATGCCGATCACCAGGGCCGAGAGCCCTGCCGAGGCCAGCAGGCTGGTGCCGAGCTGGCGCGCGCGGGGGAAGGTCATCAGCATGAAGGCCAGGCCTGCCAGCAGCAGCCCGGCAATGGCGATGCGCGACAGCACGCGGGCCTGCGTCATTACCCGCCGGGCTTCGAGGTTGTCGGCGACGTCCTGTGGGTGCAGCAAGGCAACCGCATCGACCACGCCGCGCACCGCAGCGATCGCTGCGGCGGTGAAGGCGCCGATCAGCGCAATGCCGGTCCAGTGGCGCAGGCCGTCGATGCCGCGCAGCTCGTCCGGCACGCCGGCCCAGACCAGCTCCAGCGCGATCAGCGGCAGCAGCCATTTCAGGGCCGGCTGCAGCCGCACTGCCACGGCATGCAATACCGGCGAGTGCTGGGTCACCCGCCGCACCAGCGGCTGGCTGAGTCGGTAGACCAGCCAGGCCAACACCGCGGCGCCTAGGCCCACCGCCAGCGGTTGCCACCATTCGTAGAGATCGAAATGCTGCATCGCGGCAGCGAGGCAAACGGCGTGCCGCTCTGCTGCGCCGCAGCATCGGGATCAGCCCGAAAAATCAGGCCGGGTAGGCGCGCTGCAGCAGCGCATTCACGTCCAGGCCCCGCGTGTCCAGCGCGCCGACCACGCGGCCCCACTGGCCGTCGCCAAAACGGGTGGC
>NZ_VIDT01000131.1 GCF_006519715.1 Ideonella azotifigens | reverse complement strand
TGCCTTCTTGCCGGGGCAGGAAGGGGGCTTGTCGTGATAAATAGTTGGGCCAGGCACGCACAGAACGGCATGCGAATCGGGAACTAGATCCGAGGTCGACTGATACCCATCCCGACAGTTTGAGCTATAATCAAGCAATCGCGGGGTATATCCATACTCATGCGGGAAATTGGGGCAGTAGCTTGTGATCGAAACATATGGCCACGGGAGAGGGTCCCCCGCTGCGGCAAACTGAAGCATCGACGTTAGACGGCCATCGTTTATCCGTTCGCCATCCTCGCCTGTAAACAGGTTACAGTTAGTTTTCGTATCGATATCAAAGACTCCAGCCACGGGAGCCGGATTGTCTGTTGGAATGCACGCCCTAGTTCCGCCATACTGAACACAATCCGAAACCCAATAGGCAAACGAGTTATTCGATAGAAACAACGCAACACCAAAAGCGACCGCGGCTGAGATATTTTCAAAGGGGAATTTCGGACCGGATTTCAAATATTTCGTCGGGCATTCCCTACGCAAATAGTTTCCAATAAGCTGCGCCAATGCAACTTGCAGTGGCATGCGCCTTCGTCGAGGCGACAGATGCGTAAAACCGTTTGCAACGCGCCCGCCACGCCACTGACTTGCTGACTCAACATTGGCTTTATTTGTCATTGGATTCCTCCGCATGTGATTGTTGGGGCGGCTCATTGCAGGCCCGAGACGCTCTGCAGGCGGCCCAGTGCGTCGTAGCGTCGCGTGACCGTTCGCACCAGCGTGCGGGTGGCCAGGTCGGTGCCCTTGCAGTCGCTCTCGGTTGTCCGGTTGCCAACGTTGTCGAGCTCATAGTGTTCGCTGTTGCCGTCCAACCCCTTGCCATGGCTTGGCTCACCTAGCGTGGCCCTTGCTGTGCCATATGAACCGCGCTGCTCCTCGCGCTCCAATATGCCAGCCCAATATCCATGCGCTTCGGAAGCATCTCGCTGGCGTTGGAACATGGACAAAGAGTCATCGGCTCGATGCCTCGCATTCATCAGACACCTCATTGGCCCTTCCCAGAGCCAATGCAGATTGCGTCCGAGCGGTGATGGTTCTCATGTCGCGAACCATGCTCGCGCAGCCTTGGACGAAGCTCTGCTCCGTCTTGCTGCGCACCGCACACCCCTCCCTGCGAAGACCCTTATTGTTCGTTGGTGTCGGTGGCTATTCGAGCAGACTTCGCGGCGGGAATCAACCGCCAACTTTGACAAGATCACGGCCGACTCTCGAGACGCGACAATGCGTGTTCGCGCAGGAACCGGGCGTGATGGGCAATCCGCTCAGGCGAACTCGGCCATCAGCTCACAGGCCGCGTCATACAGCACGAGATCGTCGGCATTGCTGGCTTCCAGCAGGGCGTAGACCTCATCGCCCAGGGTCTCGCGCAGCTGCGCCAGGCGGGCGGCCAGATCCAGGTCGGCGCCGCGTGAGCTGTTTTCCATCACCGAGAAGCTGCGGAATTCGGGAAAGGCCGGCGCAATCAGCTGGGTCAGCTGCGCCATCGAGGCATCGAAGTGCTCGACGATGCCGACGAAGGGCAGGCGCTGAAGCGCGGCCACCGCGCGCTCGCGCTCACTGCCAGCCTCCGCGGCATACATCGGGGCCAGGCGGGCCGTCTGGAAATTGCGGCATTGGCGGTCCTGCGGCATGGTCAGCCGGGTCCGGATGTAGCCGGCCAGCGAGGTGCTTTGGGCCAGCGCGGCGCCAAAGCCGTGGTCGCCCAGCTGCTTGCGCTCGAAGCTGTAGGCCGACGCAATGCGGTCCAGCGGATGGCGCAGGAAGACCAGCGGAAAGACCTGCAGGCCGGGCTGCCGAGGCGGCGGCAGTAGCGCGGTGTGCGAAGAAAAGGCCAGCGCGTCGGGTGACGCTTCCAGCCAGTCCTGCACTTCCTGCGCATGCTCTTCTGCCGGCCTGTCCTCGAACTCGCGGGTCAGCCAGCGGCTGCCGAAGTTCTCGTGCAGGACCTTGTCAAGCGAGGTGCCTGCGTTCTTGAACAGGTGGTAGTGAAACAGGACCAGGCGGGGGCGCATACAGCGGGCAAACCTTCCCTCAAAGGCAATGGAATGCCGGATGCGCTGCGTTGTGCTGCCGGCCGGCAGGCGCTCCTCTCACGGCGCCACCTGCGTCCGGATCTTCAACGGGGTTCCCGTCTGCAGGCGAAGCCGAACTTGTATGCCGAGCATACCCGTCGGAAACCTGTCCGTTACGACGCCAAGCCGACAGATACCTTCTGTTTCAGCTGGATTGCGGGTTTACCGCCTCAGGCCCTTCCCGCTTGACTTTCGTCCGACGCTGGCACGGGTGCCGCAGGGGCTTCATCGACGGCTTCAGGGCCGCCTTCGGCAGCGGCGGCTGCCACCCCGCGCCGGCCGCGTTCGGTGGCGGCCTGGTGCAGCAGCAGGTCGTCGGTGTTGGCGGCGATCAGCTGGTCGTAGACCTCGTCGCCCAGTTCAGCCTGCAGCTCGGAAACCCGTTGCGCCAGGCTGCGGCTCACGCCGCGGCTGACGTTGGCAGCCACCTGGGCGCCGCGGAAATCCGGAAAGTCCAGCTGCAGCAGCGCGGCCAGCTTGTCCATCGAGACATCGAAGTCTTCGACCACGCCGACAAACGGCAGCGTGCGCACCGCCTTCAGCGAGCGCTCCAGCTCGCTGCCCTGTTCGTGGGCGAACATGCGCGAGAAGCGCGAAGCCTGGAAGTTGCGGCACTGGCGGTCGCGCGGCATCGACAGTCGCACCTCGCAATAGCCGCCCAGCGTGGTGTGACGCGCCAGCACCGAGCCAAAGCCCTTGCCGCCCTGCTTGCGCTCGAAGCTGTAGGCCGAGGCCACGCGGTCGATCGGGTGGCGCACGAAGATCAGCGGCACGATCTTGACGCCCGGCATCTCGGGCGGCGGCAACTCCATGGTGTGCGAGGAAAACGCCACCGCGTCGGGGTTGGCCTTGATCCACTGCGCGACTTCCTGCGCATGCGTTGCGGCATTCGCCCTGGCCTCGAATTCGCGCGTGACCCAGCGCGTGCCGAAGTTCTGCTTCAGCACCTGGTCCAGCGAAGTGCCGGCGTTCTTGAACAGGTGGTAGTGGAGGATGACGGTGCGGGACATGGCGCAAAAGGAAAACAGGAGCTCAGGCAGGAATGGCCAGCGCGGCCTGGATGGCGTGGTCGACCGCATCGTTGCTGTAGGCGGTGCTCATCATCGCCTGGCCCGCCTTGGCAGCCGCCGCCACCCGGTCCGGCTGGCTGTGCAGCAGCACGATCAGCCGCGCGAGGCCGGCAGCGTCTTCGGCCACCAGGCCTCGCAGGTTGGGCGTCAGCAGCACGCCTTCGGCGGCAGTCGGTGTCATCACACAGGGCACGCCGGCGGCAAACGCCTCCAGCACCTTGCCCTTGACACCGGCACCGTAGCGCAGTGGCGCAACCGAGATCAGGGCCGACTCGTAGACCTCGGCCACGTCTGGCACATAGCCGACTGCCTGCACGCGCGGGCCGGCCAGCTGCTTGACCTCGTCGGGCATGTTGCTGCCGACCAGCACGCAGGGCACGTCCGGCAGCGTCTGCCAGACCAGCGGCATGATCTCGCGCACCAGCCACAGCGCGGCGTCCACGTTGGGCGTGTGGCGGTAGCCGCCAACGAAGACCACGCCGCGGCGCTGGGCCGCCGGCGTCTGCACCGGTCGCAGCGGGTAGGCCCAGGGCACGACGTACACCGGCGCGCCGGGCAAGGCCTCGGCCAGCACTTCCTGTTCGGTGGCCGAATGCACGATGGTTGCGTCCACCGCAGCAATGGCCGCCAGCTCCTGCCGCTTGACGGCCTCGGCCTTGAAGGCCAGCGCGCTGTCGCAGGTGATCTGCGACTCGCGCTCCATGCGCAGGTAGTGCAGGTCGGCCACGTTGTAGAGCACCCGGGCCAGCGGCTGGTGGCGGCGGATCAGGCCGGTGTACTTGGTGCCGTTGTTGAAGCGGTGCAGGTAGACCAGGTCGATCGGCGCGGTGTTCTTGCGGAAGAACTCCTCCACGCTCCAGTAGTGCGGGTGGTACAGGCACTCCACACCCAGCGACTGCAGGGCCTCGGTATAGGGCGCGATGCGGGCCAGGTTGTCGGCCGGGATGAAGGTGACCTTGTAGCCCAGGCGCAGCAGCGACTTGATGTGCTGGATCGCGGCGTTCGAGCCGGCATCCTGGTCCGGCGTGGGCACGCTGTCGTCGATGAAGGCCGCGCGCTTCTTCACCGTGCGCTCGCACTCCAGCTCGGGCTGCTGGCCGTTGAAACGGTGCGTGGCCAGCACGGCTTTCCAGCGGTCGTAGAACTTGCGGTGGTTGACGGCCTGGAAGCGCTTCATGCCGCTGCCGGTCACGCTGGTGCCCGAGGTCTGGCCTTCCAGGTGGACGATGATCGAGGCTGGCTGCACGACGACACGCCTGCCCGCCTGGCGCACGCGGAAGCACAGGTCGGTGTCCTCGTAATAGGCCGGTGCGAAGTGCAGGTCGAAGCCGCCCAGTTCATTGAACAGCGCGGCCGGAATCATCAGCGCGGCGCCGGAGACGTAATCCGCGTCGCGCAGGTAGGAAAAGCGCGGCTCGTCCGGGTTGGCATTGCGGCCCCAGTTCCAGCCGTCACCCATGCGCCAGATGATGCCGCCGACTTCCTGCAGCGTGCCGTCGCCGAACAGCAGCTTGGAACCGGCAATGCCGACATCCGGCACATCGCGGAAGGTGCGCGTCAGCGTGTCCAGCCAGCCAGGGTGCACCAGCGTGTCGTTGTTCAGGAAGAACAGGTACTCGCCGCGGGCCAGCTCGGCGCCGCGGTTGCAACCCTTGACGAAGCCGAGATTGGTCTCATTGCGCACCACGCGCACCGTGCCGCCGAAGACCAGCGGCGCCAGCAGCGTCTCGTCCTTCGAGCAGTCATCCACCACGATGACTTCGAAGCTGTCTTCCGGCAGGTGCTGCTGGATCGAGCGGATGCAGTCGTAGGTCAGCTGGAACTTGCCGTAGACCGGGATGATGACCGAGACCTTGGGCTTTTCGAAGCTGGGCAGCAGCACGGCAGGGTAGCGCTGCGACATGGCCAGCTGGGTGGCGCCCATCCACTGCGCCGGCGCGGCCTGGTCCAGCAGTTCGCCCAGCACGCCCAGGTCCGGGCCCTGGCCAAGGGACTGGCCCAGTTCCAGCTGACGGCTGGTGACCACGCCCATCTGCTCGGCCAGCAGCGCCAGCGCGAAGCTCAGGTCCTCGGGCGTGCGGGCCACCGCGACCTCGGCCTGCATCAGCTGCTCGATGTAGATGCGGGTGCTGCGATCCAGCGCACCTCCGTCGCGCTCCAGCACCCGTGGCGAGCCGCTGAGGTCGCTGCCGTCGGACAGCCGGCGCACGCGCAGCGTGTGGCGGGCCAGCGGCAGGATGGTCGGGCCGAAGTTGAACGAGAAGCCGTGCCGGCCATTGCCCATGCCCAGCTTCTGCAGGTCGGGCCGGTAGAGCTCGGCCTGCACCACGGCCAGCTGGGTGTCGCCGTCCAGCACCTCGATCTGCACCGGCTCGTCGGGGCAGTCAGGGTTCCAGACCCAGCCGCTGATGTGGTTGAAGCTGATCGCGTCGACGATGCCCAGCCCGTGCTGGGCGGCCACGGCATGCGGTGCAACGGTGGGAGAGGTGCTCATTGAAAGCCGTGTTCAGGAAATGAAGGGCAGCCGCAGCCTGGTGCCGGCTGCCGGTGTCAGCCGAGCTGCAAGGTGATGCTTTGCATCGCCACGCCCAGGCGGCGCCGGTCCTCGCCCAGTTCCAGCTGCTCGGGCGAGGCCGACAGCGGCATCGTCAGCACCAGCACGTTGTGGCGCGGCTCCAGCCAGCTGTGGCGGATCGGCATGGCGACATCGAAGTTGTCGGCCGCGTCGAACATGCCGCAGTACAGGCCGTTCAGGTGCACCCAGACCTGCTGGCGCGGCAGCTTGCCGTTGCCCAGGAAGGGGATGCCCGTCAGCTGCAGCGTGATCGGCGAGGTGGTGGCCTGGGCGGTGAATTCGAGCTTGGCCTCCAGCGCCTGCGTCCAGCTCAGCGAGGCATTGCCTTCGTCCAGCGACCAGCCGCTGAGCGCGTAGTCGCGCACATTGCCTTCGCTGCCGAAGCGGATGGGTTCGTTGAAGCGCAGCAGTTTCATGTCGAGTCCTTCTTGACTACAGATCCCTCAGCGACCCCGCCGCGGCGTCCTTGCCGGAGAGCTGCGGCGGGCCGCCGACATCGGGCCAGGCGATCGCCAGGTCCGGGTCGTCCCAGCGCACCGCGCCCTCGGCCTGCGGGGCGTAATAGTCGGTGGTCTTGTACAGAAAGTCGGCCGTTTCGCTCAGCACCAGAAAGCCGTGCGCCAAGCCTGGCGGCACCCACATCTGGCGGTGGTTCTCGGCATTCAGCTCGGCGCCAACCCAGCGGCCGAAGGTCGGGCTGCCCTTGCGGATGTCGACCGCCACGTCGAACACCGCGCCGGCCGCCGCGCGCACCAGCTTGCCCTGGGCGTGCGGGGCGTGCTGGAAGTGCAGGCCACGGAGCACGCCGCGTGCCGAGCGCGAATGGTTGTCCTGCACGAAGCTGAAACCGCCGCCTGTGGCGTCGTCGAAGACCTTCTGGTTGAAGCTCTCGTAGAAGAAGCCGCGGCTGTCGCCGAACACCCTGGGTTCGAAGATCAACACGCCTTCGATTTCGGTCTGGATGACCTTCATGCTCAAAACACCTTGTCGGTCATGATTTGCTGCAAATACTTGCCGTAGCCGCTCTTGGCCAGCGGCGCGGCCAGCGCGGCAAGCTGTTCATCGCTGATCCAGCCATTGCGCCAGCAGATCTCCTCCGGGCAGCAGGCCTTCAGGCCCTGACGCTTTTCCAGCGTCTGCACAAAGGCGCTGGCTTCCAGCAGGCTGTCGTGGGTGCCGGTGTCCAGCCAGGCGTCGCCGCGGCCAAACAGCTGCACGTCCAGCTGGCCGGCTTCCAGGTAGCGCCGGTTCAGGTCGGTGATCTCCAGCTCGCCGCGCGGGCTGGGTGCCAAGGCCTTGGCATGGTCCACCACCTGCTTGTCGTAGAAGTACAGCCCGGTGACGGCGTAGCGGCTCTTGGGCTGCAGCGGCTTTTCTTCCAGGCTGATGGCGCGGCCCTGGTCGTCGAACTCGACCACGCCGTAGCGCTCGGGGTCGGTCACCGGATAGGCGAACACCGTGGCGCCGTCTTCGCGCGCCGAAGCGGCTTCCAGGCGGCGGCCCAGGTCATGGCCGTAGAAGATGTTGTCGCCCAGCACCAGCGCGCTGGGCGCGCCGGCCAGGAACTGCTCACCGATCAGGAAGGCCTGGGCCAGGCCGTCCGGGCTGGGCTGCACGGCGTACTGGATGTTCAGGCCCCAGCGGCTGCCGTCGCCCAGCAGCTGCTCGAAGCGCGGCGTGTCCTGCGGCGTGCTGATCAGCAGGATCTCGCGGATGCCGGCCAGCAGCAGTGCGCTCAAGGGGTAATACACCATCGGCTTGTCGTACACCGGGATCAGCTGCTTGCTGATCGCCAGCGTGGCGGGGTGCAGCCGGGTGCCGCTGCCGCCGGCCAGGATGATGCCTTTGCGTTGTTGCTTCATGGGAAGAGCCCTGTGAGGTGGGCAAAAGGAACAGAGGGGGCCGGCGCAAGAGGGCTGGCTTTTCAATCCAGTCGATGGTAGCGGCGAAACCAGGCCACGAACCGGGCAATGCCCTCGGCCAGCGGAGTCGCGGGACGCTCGCCAGTCCATTCGGTCAAGGACGTCACATCCGCATGCGTGGCCACCACGTCGCCCGGCTGCATCGGCAGGTAGACCTTGTTCGCCTCTCGGCCCAGCGCGGCCTCGATGGTGGCGATGAACTCGCCCAGCGGCACCGGGTCCTGGTTGCCGATGTTGAACACGCGGTACGGCGCCTTGCTGCGGCCCGGGTGCGGCGCCATCGCATCGAACGCCGGGTCGGGCTCTGCCGGGCGGTCCAGCACCGCCACCACGCCGCGCACGATGTCGTCGATGTAGGTGAAGTCGCGCTGCAGCTGGCCCTGGTTGAAGACCTGGATCGGCCGGCCTTCGAGGATGGCCTTGGTGAAGCTGAAGTAGGCCATGTCCGGCCGGCCCCAGGGC
Organism: Ideonella azotifigens; assembly: GCF_006519715.1. Lineage (GTDB taxonomy): Bacteria > Pseudomonadota > Gammaproteobacteria > Burkholderiales > Burkholderiaceae_C > Ideonella > Ideonella azotifigens. Next base: position 2,778 of record NZ_VIDT01000131.1, on the reverse strand, counting down.
CCGTAGACGGTGAAGAAGCGCAGCCCGGTGGTCGGCAGCCCGTAGAGGTGGCTGTAGGTGTGGGCCATCAGCTCGTTGGCCTTCTTGGTCGCCGCGTAAAGGCTGACGGGGTGGTCCACCTCATCGGCTTCCGAGAACGGCGTCTTCAGGTTGCCGCCGTAGACGCTGGAGCTGCTGGCATAGACCAGGTGCGCGACAGGGTGCTGGCGGCAGGCCTCCAGCATGTTCAGGAAGCCGACCAGGTTGGCCTCGCCGTAGGCGTGCGGATGCGTGATGGAGTAGCGCACCCCCGCCTGCGCGGCCAGGTGCACCACGCGATCGAAACGCTCGCCGGCGAACAGCGCCATCAACTCGTCGCGGTCGGCAATGTCCAGCTGCTGGAAGCGGAAGCCGGGCAGCGGCGTGAGCAAGGCCAGCCGGTCACGCTTCAGCTGCACCGCGTAGTAGTCGTTCAGGTTGTCTATGCCGACCACCGCATCGCCACGCGCCAGCAGCGCCTGCGCGACGTGCATGCCGATGAAACCGGCCGCGCCGGTCACCAGGACTTTCATGCCGCCGGCTTGACGGCGGCGGGCCGGCCGATGGCCTCGTAATCCAGCCCGAACTCGCGCACCAGCGCCGGCTCGTAGAGGTTGCGGCCGTCGAAGATCACCGGCGTCTTCAGCGCGGCCTTCAGGCCTTCGAAGTCCGGGCTGCGGAATTCCTTCCACTCTGTGACGATGAGTAGCGCCTCGGCGCCGGCGGCGGCCTGCATCGGCCCGCTGGCATAGGCAATGCGGGGCTCGTCGCCGAAGATGCGCCTGGCCTCGTCCATCGCCACCGGGTCGTAGACACTGACCGTGGCGCCCCGCGCCAGCAGCTCGGCGATCACCACGCGGCTGGTCGCCTCGCGCATGTCGTCGGTCTGCGGCTTGAAGGCCAGGCCCCAGATGGCAAAGCGCTTGCCGTTCAAGTCGGCGCCGAAACGGGCCACGACCTTGTCGACCAGCACCCGCTTCTGCGCGTCGTTCGCGTCTTCCACCGCCTGCAGCACCTTCAGGCCCTGGCCCTGGTCGGCAGCGGTGCGGATCAGGGCCTTCACGTCCTTGGGGAAACACGAGCCGCCATAGCCTGCACCGGCATAGAGGAAGTGGTAGCCGATGCGCGGGTCCGAGCCAATGCCTTGCCGCACCAGTTCGATGTCCGCGCCCATCTTCTCGGCCAGCAGCGCCAGCTCGTTCATGAACGAGATGCGGGTGGCCAGCATCGCGTTGGCGGCGTACTTGGTCAGTTCGGCCGAACGCAGGTCCATCACGACCAGCTTGTCGCGCGTGCGCTGGAACGGCGCGTACAGCGCACGCATCAAGTTAACGGCGCGCTCGTCCTCGGCACCAACGACGATGCGGTCCGGCCGCATGAAGTCTTCCACCGCGGCGCCTTCCTTCAGGAACTCCGGGTTGGATGCGACCGAAAACGCCAGGTCCAGGCCGCGCCTGGCGAGTTCATCGGCAATGGCGGCCTTGACCTTGTCGGCCGTGCCCACCGGCACCGTGCTCTTGTCGACCACCAGCTTGTAGTCGGTCGCGAGGCGCCCGATGTTGCGCGCGGCCGCCAGCACGTACTGCAGGTCGGCCGAGCCGTCCTCGTCCGGCGGCGTGCCCACGGCGATGAACTGGATCGTGCCGTGTGACACCGCGGCGGGGATGTCGGTCGTGAACTGCAGCCGGCCGGCGGCGGCATTGCGTCGCACCACCTCGTCCAGCCCCGGCTCGTGGATGGGAATGCCGCCACTGTTGAGGATCTCGATCTTGCGGGCGTCCACATCCAGGCACATCACGTGATTGCCCATGTCGGCCAGGCAGGCCCCGGTCACCAGGCCCACATAGCCGGTGCCAACGACGGTTACTTTCATGGAATTCTCCTTGGGGCCTCAGGGCGAAACCGGAATTGTCGCGCAGCGTTTTCGGGCCACTGCACTGGCGACGGCACCGGCAGGGGCAATGCGGGCATCAGTGAGGCACTGCGTAGCGGGCAATGTCGTCTGCGTACAGCGCGCTCAAGCGCTCGCGGGCCAGCGGCGTCAGCAATTGACGCGGCCAGGGGCCGAACTTGGCATGCGCAGCGGTCAGCTCCACACGGTCGGCCGGCCGCCCGTCATCCACCCGGTTCGGCACGCGCGTGCTCTGCAGTTCATGCAGCCAGCGCAGCGCGGCAAAGTCGGTCACCGGCATGCCCTGGCGGCGCTCGAAGGCATTCAACTCGGTGTAAAGATCCTGCTGACTGACGTTGATCAGCACATCGGGCGCACGCATCCGCTCCAGCGCATGGCACTGGCGTCGATGGTGGCCATCACAGCGATCCAAGTCTTCCAGCACCAGGAAGTCAATGAACTGCTGGAACGACAGGCCCTGCGCCGCGATGTCGCGCCCCAATCGGGCGCGGATCTGGGCGCGGGCATAGCCAGTGCCCAGTGCATGGCGGAAGCTGGAAACGGCGCGCTCCAGCGGGTCGCGCACCAAGCGCAGCACCGTCAGTTGCTCGGGTGGGAGGCGCCGCGTCGCACGCTGGGCGTCGCTCTGCATGAGTTCGTGGATGCGGTACTGGTGCGGCCATTCATGGTACGCACGCGCCTGCTCGGCCAGGCCCAGCGTGTGCAGGAACCAGATCACCGCGCTGGAGCAGGCTGACTTCGGCGAGAACAGCAACACAAAACGGTGCTCGGGATGGATCAGCGCCGGCTCACTGCTGTTGCAGGCCTGGCGCCAGGCCCGCTGGCCGGGCGACAGCGGCACGGCGTCT
>NZ_VIDT01000130.1 GCF_006519715.1 Ideonella azotifigens | reverse complement strand
GGCGTCTCGGGCGAACAGTTCGCACTGCCAGAAGCCGTGGCCCGCATGCGCGAAGTGCGCCGACAGCCGCCAGGCAACGCATGGATTTGCCTCGCAGCGACCGATCCTGCGAATCTGCTGGGCACGCTGCTGCCCGGGCCCAAGCTGCCGCGCACGGCGGGCAGCCGGGTGCTCTACCGCGATGGTGTGCCGGTCGCCACGCTGGTTGCCGGCGAAGTGGGGCTGTTGGCGGACCTGCCGGCCGAGGAAATGCAGTTCGCCAAGCGCTCCTTGCTGATGGAGCCGGGCACCCGCCACGGGCTGAGCATGGCCCCTGCAGCGGTGCAGGGCTGACGGGCCCGCGCCTCAGGCCAGCGGAAACCGCAGCTCGACCGACAGCCCACCCAGTAAAGCCGAGCGGGACACGCTGAGCTCGGCGGCCAGCACGCTTGCAATGCGTCGGGTGATGGACCAACCCAGGCCGCTGCCGCTCTGGCCGGTACCAACGACCCGGAAGAATCGTTCGCCCAGGTGTGCCATTTCGGCGTCGCTCATGCCCGGCCCGCTGTCGACCACCGTCACGCTGACACTGCCGGCCAGGTTCCGAACCACCACCCTGACGCGGGCGCCCGCCGGGCTGTATCGAATGGCGTTGTCGACGAGGTTGCGCAGCAGCACTGCCAGCAGCGTCGCGTCGGCATTGACCGGGCAAGCCGCCTGGGCTTCGACCTCGATGGTCTGCTGCCTGTCCAAGGCCAGCGCGGCGACATCGGCCACCACCTCGCGCACCACGGCGCAGGCATCCAGCCGGCCCAGCACCGGCGAGCTGCCGGCTTCAAGCCGGGACAGCGTCAGCAGCTGCGTGACCAGTCTCGTGGCGCGGTCGCAGCCCTGCACGGTCGCCTGCAGCGCATGGGTACGTTCCGCGTCGTCCGATGAAGCCAGTGCCACCTGCGCCTGGGCGCGGATCGCCGCGATGGGGGTGCGCAACTCATGGGCGGCATCGGCGGTGAAGCGGCGCTCCGACGCCATCAGCTCGGCAATGCGCTGGAACAGGCTGTTCAAGGCCGCCAGCATCGGGGCCATCTCGGAGGGCGCCCCATCCACCGTGATCGGCGCCAGTGCCTGCGCCTGCCGCCTGGCCAGCATGCGGCTCAGCACCTGCATGGGCGCAACGCCCTGGCGCACCGCCCACCAGGCCGCCAGCGCGAGCAGGGGGAGCGCAAACAGCATGGGCGTGAGCACGCTGCGCAGCACCGCCCGGAGGATGGCGTTGCGCGACTCGACCTGCTCGCCAACGAAGACCTGCGTGTCTCGTTCACGACCGTAGGTGGCAAAGACCCGCCAGGTCGCACCGCCCATCGCAATCGTGCGGAAGCCCTCTTGAGGACGCTCTTCAGCACTGCCGGCGAGGGCCAGCATCGGCGTGGCCGGCGCGTTGGCAGAGCGCAGCGCCAGCCGGCCTTCATGGAAGACCTGAAACGCGACCTTCGGCGCATAGCGGTGCAACGAAGGGGCGTTGATGCCGTGCTCGTCCTCCTCTGTCTCGGCCGCCTGCTGCGCCACCAGCAGCGCCGCGGCCTGTGCCAGATGGCCGTCCAGCAGTTCATCGAGTTCGTGGCGCACGTCCAGCCAGGTCAGCGCAGCCGCCGCGATCCAGATGCCGGCCACCCCGCCGATCACCATCAGCAACAGCCGGCCCTGCAGCGAACGGGGCAAGTGCAAAAGGGGAAACCGCATCAGGGCCTCGGCAGCTCGCGCGTCAGCACATAACCGACACCGCGCACCGTCTGGATCAGCGCGCTGCCGAGCTTGCGCCGCAGGTGGTGAACATGCACCTCGACCGCGTTGCTCTCGACCTCCTGTCCCCAGCTGTAGAGGTGCTGCGCCAACTGCTCACGCGACAGCACGCGCCCGGCGTTGAGCATCAACGCGTGCAGCAGGTCAAACTCGCGCGCCGAGAGCGGCACGCTCAGGCCGGCCTGCACAACAGAGCGCGCAGCAGGGTCCAGCACGACGTCCTGGGCCGTCAGGCATTCCTGCGGCTGGCCATGCGAGCGCCGCACCAGCGCGCGCAGCCGGGCAGCGAGCTCGTTCAGGTCAACCGGCTTGACCACGTAGTCATCGGCTCCCACGTCGAGCCCGCGGATACGGTCTGGCACGGCATCCCGCGCCGTCAGCACCAGCACCGGCAGCGTGAGGCCGGCCTGCCGGATCGCAGCGAGCACCGCCATGCCGTCCTTCAGCGGCAGGCCGAGGTCCAGCACCGTGGCCGCATAGGGCTGCGCGCGCAACTCGCGTTCTGCCGCGCCACCATCGCGCACCCAGTCGACCTGGAAGCCCAGCTGGCGCAAGCCGGCGCGCAGCCCGTCGCCGAGCAACGGATCGTCTTCGGCTAGCAGGATGCGCATGGTCCGGATTGTCCTCGTCCTGATCTTTCAGTCGTCGTCATCATCGTCGCGGTCATGCCCGGCGGTGAAGCCGGAGGCCGCATCCGGGCCGCCTGCCACTGGCGCGCTTTGCCACTGCAAGGCCCAGAAGCCCAGCACAGCCACCAGCATCAGCACCGCCACGCTGCGCCATGTGCTTCGCACGCCATCTTCCGGGCGCCCCGCCTTGCGCCCGGTCACCATGGCGGCGACCAGGCTCTCACGGTGCATCCAGCTGCCAAGCAGCACACCCACGATGTGGACACCCACCAAGGCCAGCATGGCGTTGGCAGCGCCCTCATGGAGCTCTTCCAGCCACTCACCGCCAATGTCGCTGTAGGTGGCCCAGCCCGTTGCCGTCACCAGCGCAGTCAAGCCCAGCAGCGCCACGATGGCGACCGCGCCCGCCGGGTTGTGCCCCACATGATGCTCGGGCTGGCCGTGTACCAGGCCGCGAAGGTAGCGTGCAACGGCCGCCGGGCCGCGCACGAAGCTCGCAAAGCGCGCGTGGCGGCTGCCAACCAGGCCCCACACGAGGCGGAACACCAGCAATCCGGCCATCGTGTAGCCCAGCGTCACGTGCACCAGGCGCCAGCGTTCGCTCTCCGCTGTCAGGTAGGCCCCGGCGAAGCTGAACACCATCAGCCAATGGAAGACGCGAACCGGCGCGTCCCAGACCAGCACCTTTTGGGCGGGCGCCTCAGCGCGGAATTCGGACCCTGTGTTCATTGAAATCTCCTTGATCGGCACCGGTGTGGCAGGCAGCGCAGTTCGATGCGCTCTTGATGGATGGCCGCTTCCAGACGGCTGCGGGCACTTCGTCGTGCTGGCGCACAAACCAGGCTGAGCGGGTGATGCGGTCCTCAGGCGGCGCCTCCTGCGCGCGGCGTCCGGTCGCAGCGTTTGCGCTCAGCCAGGTGGAAAGCGAGCGCACTACCTCGGGGTCGAGCGAGGCATCGGTGCCGAAGTGATTCGGCAGCCGGGTCATCAGGTGCTGCCAGGACGCCGCTGGCAGCATCCCCGGCGGGTAGGCCACGTGGCAGGCGGCGCACTCTGTCTTGTAGCTGGGCAGCATGGGCGGCGCCGGCGCGCGCCGCTCCTCTTCAGCAGCAGCGCGGCCACACAGGCCAAGGGCCAGGGCAGCCGCCAGCGCCCAGGCGGCAACGGGTGGCGGGACAGCAGGATCGCGGGGCATGGTGGACTTTCGATGCGTCGACATTCGGGGCGGCTCGCTCACGGCTTGAGCGTCATCAGCCAGCTCAGCACGTCGGCCTTCTCGGCCGATGTGCATTCGCGCCCGACGACGTCATTGCAATTGCGGCGGAACCACTTTTCGGTCTTCGCTTGATCAGTGAAGCGCTCGGGGTTGAAGGCCGGCGCCAATGCGCCAATCGGTTTGCCGGTACTGGCGTGCTGGCCAGCCTGGACTGGCACCGCGCCGTGGCAAGAGGCGCAACGCCACTCCCGGCCGTGCGTCACATTGAAAAACTGCTGGCCGCGTGCCGGCTGAGGCGCCGTGCCGGCCTGCGCGCTGTAGGCGCTCAGGATCTCGGCGGGGGTGGCGGCCAGGGCATGAGCCCCCGGCCCGGCGAGGGCGGCCAGCGCGGCCAGGGCCTCCGGCAAGAGGCGAACCCAGTACAAGTGCTTCATGGCAACTCCTTTGTTGCGATGATGGCCAGCGCGTCTTAGCGTTGCCTTAAGGTGTCCTCAAGCTGCGTGCCCGATGATGTGGGTCTGCTCAGTGCGCCCGCCGGCCGCCTTGCGTTGCATCAAGCGACGTCGCAAACGCTGGTGTTGAATGGGTCGGCCCCTTGCTGGCCGCTCGTGAAATGAACTTCAAACAAGACTTCGCCGACGATCCCGAAGACCTGCAGCACACGCCAGCCGAGCGCGCCGCCGCAGGCGCGCGCAGCACCTGGGTCAGCGTGGGGGTCAATCTGATGCTCACGGCCACGCAGGTGACCGTTGGCATCCTGGCCAAATCCCAGGGCCTGGTGGCAGACGGCATCCACTCGCTGTCAGACCTGGTGGCCGACTTCGTGGTGCTGCTGGCCGGCCACCATGCCCAGAAGGACGCCGACGAAGACCACCCCTACGGCCACCAGCGCTTCGAGACCGCGGCCTCGCTGGTGCTGGGTGCGCTGCTGCTGGCGGTGGGCGTGGGCATGCTGTGGTCGGCGTTTCGCAAGCTGGAGCAGCCCGAGCTGGTGCAGCAGGTCCATGTCGTCGCACTCTGGGTGGCCGGCGGCGCGCTGGTGGCCAAGGAGCTGCTGTTTCGCTACATGCTGGCGGTGGCCAAGCGGGTGAAATCCAGCATGCTGGTGGCCAATGCCTGGCATGCCCGCTCAGACGCTGCGTCCTCGCTGGTGGTCGGCATCGGCATTGCCGGCAACCTGGCGGGTTACCCGATTCTTGACCCCATCGCCGCGCTCATCGTCGGCTTCATGGTCGCCAAGATGGGCTGGAGCTTCGCCTGGGATGCGTTGCACGACCTGACGGACCGTGCAGTGGACGAGCAGGAAGTCAGCGCGATCCGGCAGACACTGGCAGCCACGCCCGGCGTGAAAAACGTGCACGACATCCGCACCCGCAAGATGGGCGACATGATCGTGGTGGACGCCCACCTGGAAGTGGATGCGACCCTCAGCGTCGAAGCCGGCCACGACATCGCAGTCGTTGCCCGGCAGCGTGTGCTGCAACGCCACCGCGTGCTGAACCTGATGACCCACGTGGACCCCTGGCGCCGCCCCGACCTGGACCACGCCAAGCTGCCGCCCTCTGCACGCTGAGGGCCGACGCGGCCGAAGCCGCGTGCGTCCGGGTCACCGAAGAGGCGCAGGCGATGTGCATGACCATCGCCCGGTGCTCACTGGCCACGCCCACCGCTGAGGCCGCGGCCTCTCAGCCTCGCCGCGCCTTCTCGATCGCCGCGATGTCGATCTTGCCCATTGTCATCATCGCCTCGAAGGCACGCTTGGCCGCGGCCGGGTCCGGGTCGGTGATCGCGTCCATCAGCACCCGCGGCGTGATCTGCCACGACAGGCCCCACTTGTCCTTGCACCAGCCGCATTCGCTTGCCTTGCCGCCGTTGGACATGATCGCGTTCCACAGCCGGTCCGTCTCCGCCTGGTCGTCCGTCGCGATCTGAAACGAAAACGCCTCGCTGTGCTTCATCGCCGGCCCGCCGTTCAGCCCCAGGCAAGGAATGCCCGCCACGGTGAACTCAACAGTCAACACGTTGCCCTGCTTGCCGGCGGGATAGTCACCCGGCGCGCGGTGCACCGCGGTCACCTTGCTGTCCGGAAAAATCTCGGCGTAGAAGGTGGCCGCATCGAACGCGGCATCGTCGTACCAGAGGCAGATGGTGTTCTTGCTGGCCATGTCGGGTGTCTCCTGCAGGGTTGAGGCGAACAGTATGTCGCCCACCACGGCCGGCCAAGCCATCGTCCAGGATGCTGCCAGGGTCCTTGAAACGAAGACCGACTCAAGAAGCCTGGCCCCCACCGTCCCGGAGCCAATTGACCACGGTCAGCCCTGCCACGCGGGCAAAGTGCCGTTCGTTGTCGGTCACGAGCACGGCGCCCATCGCGAGCGCGTGCGCCGCGATCATTTCGTCGAAGTCTCCGATGGGCGTGCCGGCCAGGCGCAGTTGCGCGCGCAGGCGGCCGTGGGCCTCGGCTGCAGCCTGGTCCCAGGGGGCCGTGGTCGTTGCAGCGAAGAACAGTCCGGCGGCTCGCGCCAGCTTGGTGGCCTGCGGCCGCAAGGCCAGGCCGAAGCAGATTTCGGCGTGCGTGATCGCCGATATGCACCAGGCGGAGCGGTCCAGGTCCTGCAGCTTCGCATCCATCGCGGCAGAACCGCGCATGACGGCGCTCACCGCGTTGGTGTCAAGCATGTAGAGCGTCATGCGCCCTCACCGGCCGGCTCGTCGTCCATGCCGGCGAATGGATCCCGAACCTCCCGGCCCTGTGCCCGCTCTGCCTGCGACAGGAAGCCCTCGGGCACCGTGCCGATCTCTGCCCGCGCCGCGATGAACGCCGCGTAGGGCTCGCGCGGCTGATCGGAGAGCACCACGTCACCGTCAGCGTTGCGGCGCACGTAGACCACATCCCCGGCAAACCGGAACTCGGCTGGCAAGCGGATGGCCTGGCTCCCGCCAGTCATGAAAACGCGCGCCCGCTTGACCATGGCCTGCTCCTCATGAGTCGATGTATGTACATGGTATACCTATACCCCATCAAGAACAACCCTGCTGAGAGAACGCCGCCGCCGTCAAGCATGCGGCGCCAAAGCCGCCACAGCCTCTTCCCTCAGCAGCGGGCCAAGGACCTCGACCAGAGGCGAGCCAGACGCCAGCACATCCGCACACCGCGCACCCAACGATGGCCCGCCAAGCGCGGCGCCAATGTCTGGCGTCGTCGCGCCAAACACCACGCGCGTGATGCCGGCCCAGAACATCGCACCCGAGCACATCGCACACGGCTCGCCGCTGGCGTAGACCGTCGCGCCGCGCAGCGCGTCCGGGCCCAGTTGCGCGGCGGCTTCGCGGATCAGCACGACCTCGGCGTGGCCGGTGCAGTCGCTTGTGGTGACCTGGTTGTTCAGCGCGGTGAGCAGCGTCTGGCCGTCTTTCACGAGGACCGCGCCGAAAGGCATGTCGCCGCGGGCACTGGCCTGGCGGGCGGCGGCGATGGCGCTGCGCAGGTGGACTTCGTCTTGTGCGTGGGACATGGCGGGTCAGATCTCGTCGATGGGCGTGCTGCGGGCTTCTTCGTCGGGCTCGGCAATCGCGAAGCGGTCGCGCGAGCGGGTGTAGAAGCTGGCGCCGAAACGGGCCACGGGAAAATAGTCTTGCAGGCGCACGCGCCAGCGTTCGGTGTCGATCAGGCCCTCGCGGGCGTGCAGCGCCAGCACGCGGCCGAAGAAGACGTGACGGCTCTCGTTGGTGAGCTGCTCGTGCAGCACGCACTCGAAGGCCACCGGCGCCTCGACGATGGTGGGCACGCTCACCGCCTGCGAGGGCTGCAGCGTGAAGCCCACGGCGTCCACCTCGCTGTGCTCGGGCGGCAGCGAATCGCCGCAGGCGTGCATCTGCGCAGCAATGCCCTCATCCGGCAGGTGCACGACGAATTCGCCGTGGCGCAGGATGTTGGCCGCTGTGTCCTTCATGCGCCCTTCCCCGTTCAAGCGGTTCACGCTGACCATCACCAGCGGCGGGTCCTCGCCCACCATGTTGAACATGGAAAACGGCGCGGCATTGACCACCCCGGTGAGGCCCAGCGTGGTGACCAGCGCGATCGGCCGCGGCACGATCAGGCTGGCCATCAGCTTGTAGCGCTGGTAGGCCGTGAGCGCGGTGAAGTCGATGTGCATGGCTTGTGATCTTCCAGGTCTTCAGGGCTGCTTGCCGAGGATGCCGTCGACGTACCAGTTCATGGTCCACAACTCCTTCTCGGCCAGGGCCTGGCCGGCGGCCACGCGCTGCTTGCCGCCCTGGTCCACGATGGGGCCGGTGAAGGGCTGGAATTTGCCCGCCAGGATGGCGGCCTTCTTTTCCTCGAACAGCGCCACGGCTTCCCTGGGCACCGAAGGGCCCAGCGGCGCAAGCTGCACGATGCCTTCTTTCATGCCCCACTTGGTGTCCTCGGACTTCCACTGGCCGGCCAGCTTCTGACGCACCTTGTGCACGTAGTAGACGCCCCAGTTCAGCGTGTTGGCGCTGAGGTGCGCGGTGGGGCCGAAGCGGGTCATGTCGGAGTCCTGGCCGAAGGCCCACACGCCCTTGCTTTGCGCCAGCTGCACGATGGCCGCGGAATCTGTGTTCTGGTACATCACGTCCGCCCCTTGGTTCATCAGCGTGAGCGCGGCTTCGCGTTCCTTGGGCGGGTCGTACCAGGCGCTGATCCACACGACCTTGGCGGTGATCTTGGGGTTCACGCTGCGGGCGCCGAGCACAAACGCGTCCAGGTTGCGAATCACCTCGGGAATGGGGAAAGGCGCAACGTATCCGAGGACGCCGGTCTTGCTGCGCTTGGCGGCCAGGATGCCCAGCAGGTAGGCGCCTTCGTAGAAACGCGTCTGGTAGACGCCGAGGTTGGGCGCGGTCTTGTAGCCGGAGCAGTGCTCGAAGGTGATGTCCGGGAAGTCCGCGGCCACGCGTGCGGTCGGGTCCATGAAGCCATAGGACGTGGCGAAGATCATCTTGCAGTCGTCCTGGATCAGCCCACGCATCACGCGCTCGGCGTCCGGCCCTTCCTGCACCTTCTCGACGAAGACGGTCTGCACCTTGTCGCCAAATTCCTTCTCGATCATCTTGCGGCCGAGGTCGTGCTGGTAGGTCCAGCCGATGTCGGCCACCGGGCCCGAGTAGATGAAGCCGATCTTCAGCGGCGGGTTGGCCGCGCGGACGGGGGCAGACGACAGGGAAAGCGCCGGAGCGGCAAGGCCCAGGCCGGCGGCATGGAGGAAATGGCGACGTTGCATGACAGGCTCCAAGGGAACAACAAGGGTTGGCGACCAGGTCCAGGCCGCTTTGGAAGCTTCACGCATGCAAGAAGTATAAATATTGTATACGTGAATTTCAATCGCCGTATGCAATGTGTGTGCCAGCGAATACACACCTTTCGCCCATGGCTCTGCCTCGATCTGGGGATCACGGCCGGGGAAACGCACTCCGCCTCAGTGCGTCCGCACAAGTCTTGTGCACACAAGATCGCGCATGCAGTGCGCCATGGCGGGCGAATCTGGTATACATGAAGTCCTCCAGATTCCCGCTTCAGCGCTGCCGTGAGCCTCTCCAAGAAAGCCGACACCGCCTACCTGGCGATCCGCCGGGCCATCATCGAACACGCGCTGGTCCCGGGCACCAAGCTGCCGGAAGACCCGCTGGCGGAGCAGTTCGCGGTGAGCCGCACGCTGATCCGCGCCGCGCTGGCCCGGCTCGCGTCAGACGGGCTGGTGGAGATCGGCAACAAGCGCACGGCCACCGTCGCCCGGCCCAGCCTGGAAGAGGCGCGCGCGGTGTTCGAGGCGAGGCGCTGCATCGAGGCGGAGATCGTGCGACTGGCCGTTGCGCGCCTGAAGCCCGGCGCCATCCAGATGCTGGAGGCGCATGTGCGCGAGGAAGACGCGGCGGCCGGCGCCAAGCAGGGCACGGCCTCAATCCGCCTGGCCGGCGAGTTCCACATCAAGCTGGCCGAGATGGCCGGCAACCCGGTGCTGGCGCGCTACCTGTCTGAACTGGCCACGCGCTGCTCGCTGATCCTGGCCGTCTACGGTCGCCCGCACTCGTCAGACTGTGCCGTCAACGAGCACCGGGACCTGATTCAGGCGCTGCGCGAGAAGAACACCGAGCACGCTGTCAGCCTGATGGATGCGCACCTGCACGGCATCCAGGACCGGGCGCTGCTGCCCGAGCGCCAGGCTTCGGACGAGGACCTCGGCAGCATCCTGGCGCCCTACGCGAAGGCGGCGGCAGACACGGCCGGCAAGACGTAGCCGGCCAGAGGCACCTCAATGCGCCGGCGCGCTGCCGGCCGCAATCGTCTCCAGCCGCGCCACCGCTTCGGCCGGCAGTTGCAGCTCAGCCGCCGCCAGGTTCTCGTGCAGGTGGGTGATGGACGAAGTGCCCGGGATCAGCAGCAGGTTGGGCGAGCGCTGCAGCAGCCAGGCCAGCGCCACCTGCATCGGCGTGGCGCCCAGCGAAGTGGCCACGTCCGACAGCACGCCGGACTGCAGCGGCGTGAAGCCGCCCAGCGGGAAAAACGGCACATAGGCGGTGCCTTCGGCGGCCAGCTGGTCCAGCAGCGCGTCGTCTGCGCGCTTGGCCAGGTTGTACTGGTTCTGCACGCAGGCGATGGGGCAGATCTTGCGGCCTTCCGCCACTTGCCTGGCCGTCACGTTACTCAACCCGATGTGGCGGATCAGGCCCTTTTGCTGCAGCTCGGCCAGCACGGTGAGCGGTGCCTCCAGCGAGCCTTCGGCCGGGCCGTGCACGTCGAACATGGCGCGCAGGTTGACGACCTCCAGCACGTCCAGGCCGAGGTTGCGCAGGTTGTCGTGCACCGCCTGCTGCAGCGCCTCGGCGGAAAGCGCGGGCATCCACTCGGCGTTCGGGCCGCGCAGTGCGCCCACCTTGGTGACGATGGTCAGGTCGTCCCGGTAAGGGCGCAGCGCCTCCTTGATGATCTGGTTGGTGGCGTGCGGGCCGTAGAAGTCGCTGGTGTCGATGTGGTCAACACAGCTCTCCACCGCGGCGCGCAACACCGCCACGGCGGCTGCGCGGTCCTTGGGCGGCCCGAAGACGCCGGGGCCGGCCAGTTGCATCGCGCCATAGCCCACGCGCTTCACCTGTCGGGTGCCGAGTTGGAAAGTACCGGCTTTGTCGATTGCGTTCATGAGGTTTCCTTTCGAAGTGGGCTCACTGTAGGCAGCCAGGCCGCGTACGATAAGTACCTTCAATGCGCACGGGCCGTGCGCGAAACCGAACAATGCACAAGGAACTTCGATGGCCGAATCACTGGCCGACCTGGCGCTTTTCGTGGCCGTGGCCCGCG
>NZ_VIDT01000013.1 GCF_006519715.1 Ideonella azotifigens | reverse complement strand
CGAAGCCACCCAATACGTCGACCCTCGGGTGTGGACGGCCGAGCGTGACCGCCAGATGTGGGAAACGCTGGAGGGCTGAGCCATGGCCGCGGTCGAAACCGATTTCCAGCAACTGCGCTTTGGCTACCAGCGCAGCGCCGACCAGGACGCCGTCACGCCGGTGCGCCGGCCGGTGGTCGTGGTCGGCGCCGGGCCGGTGGGCCTGAGCCTGGCCATTGACCTGGCGCAGCGCGGCGTGCCGGTCGTGCTGCTGGACGAGGACAGCCAGCTCTCGGCCGGCTCGCGCGCCATCTGCTTTGCCAAGCGCACGCTGGAGATCTTCGACCGGCTGGGCGTGGGCGAGCGCGTGGTCGCCAAGGGTGTGAAGTGGAACGTCGGCAAGGTGTTTTTCGGCAACGAGGAAATCTACCGCTTCGACCTGCTGCCCGAGCCCGGCCATGAGCGGCCGGCCTTCGTGAACCTGCCGCAGCATGCGGTCGAGGGCTACCTGGTCGAGCGTGCGGCCGAACTGCCGGAGCTGGACCTGCGCTGGCATCACCGTGTCACCGGCATCGCCCAGCAAACAGACCACGTGCGGCTGACCGTCAGCACACCCGAAGGCGACTACACGTTGGAGGCAGAGTACGTGGCTGCCTGCGACGGTGCCCGCTCGCCGCTGCGCCAGATGCTGGGCCAGGAAAGCAGCGGCCGGGTGTTCCGTGACCGATTCCTGATCGCCGATGTGCGCATGAAACACGCGCAGCCGGCCGAGCGCTGGTTCTGGTTCGACCCGCCCTTCCATCCCGGCCAGAGCGTGTTGCTGCACATGCAGCCCGACGGCATCTGGCGCATCGACTTCCAGCTCGGCTGGGACGCGGACCCGGAGGTCGAGAAGCGGCCCGAAAACGTGCTGCCGCGGGTGCGCGCCCTGCTGGGTGAGGACCAGGACTTCACGCTCGAATGGGCCAGCGTGTACACCTTCGCCTGCCGCCGCATGCCGCGCTTCCGCCACGGCCGGGTGCTGTTCGCCGGCGACTCGGCGCACGGCGTGTCACCCTTCGGTGCCCGCGGTGCCAATTCCGGCGTGCAGGACGCCGACAACCTCGCCTGGAAACTCGCCGCCGTGCTGCAAGGCTGGGGCAGCGACGCCCTGCTGGACAGCTACGCCGACGAACGCGAAGCCGCGGCCGACGAGAACATCCTGAACTCGACCCGGTCCACCGACTTCATCACACCCAAGAGCGAGATCAGCCGCGTCTTCCGCGACGCCGTGCTGCAGCTCGCCAAGCACCACCCGTTCGCCCGCAGCCTGGTCAACAGCGGCCGGCTCTCGCTGCCCAGCACGCTGACCGGCTCGACGCTGAACACGGCCAGCGAGACACCCGAAGGTTGCCGCATGGTGCCCGGTGCGCCGGCAGCCGATGCACCACTGCAAGCCAAGGGCGATCAAGCGCGGTGGCTGCTACGCGAACTGGCTGAGCGCGACCGGGGCTTCACGCTGCTGGTCTTCAATGAGGCGAACGATTGGTCTGACGCCGCATTGCGCCACGCCGCTGAAGGCTTGGCGCCGCTGCAGTTGCTGCACCTGCGTCCGCAAGACGACACGCAAGGCCTGCTGGCGCAACGCTACGCGCTGTTGCCCGGCAGCGCGCTGCTGCTGCGCCCCGACCAGCACCTCGCCGCACGCTGGGAGCGCCTGTTGCCCGACGCGGCAGGCCAGGCCGAACTCCGCGCCGCGCTGCAGCGCGCGCTGGCCCGCTGAACACCGGACACCAAGATGGCCCTGATCCTCACCCCCAACCTGGCAGCCCCCGACGACTTCTATGAAGCCCTGATCGCCGCGCACCAGGACCTGGACACCGCCGCCAGCCACGCGCTCAATGCGCGCCTGGTGCTGCTGCTGGCCAACCACATCGGCGAGCTTCCGGTGCTGCTCGAAGCGCTGCAGGCCGCGCGCGACAGCGGCCCCGCGCCCAAGAACAACGACCTGAGAGACAACGCATGACCGCCACCCACGTTTCCCGCCGTGCCGCCTTGCTGGCGACCTTGGCTTCGACCGCCTCCCCGCTGCTTGCGCAGGCCCAGGACCGGCCGCTGGAATGGGTGCTGGGCTACGCGCCTGGTGGCGGCTCGGACGTGGTGGCCCGCACCGTGGCCGATGCAATGAGCAAGACGCTGAACCGGCCCATCGTCGTCAACAACAAGCCCGGTGCCGCGACCAACATTGCCGCCGACTACGTGGCCAAGTCCAGGGACTACGGCAACGTGATGCTGACGGCTGACTTCGCCACGCTGGCCGCCAACCCGGCGCTTTTCAGCAAGCTCAGCTACAACGCCGAGAAGGACTTCACGCCGGTCGGCCTGCTGGCACGTTTCCCGCTGCTGCTGGTGGTCGCGCCCAATGTGCCGGTGAAGAACTGGAAGGAATTCCTGGCCTGGGCCAACAGCCATGCGGACGGCACCAGCTACGCCTCGGCCGGCGCCGGCAGCCCGCACCACCTGGCGACCGAGCTGCTGCGCGAGCGCACCGGCCTCAAGCTGATCCACGTGCCCTACCGAGGCGCCGGCCCTGCTGTCACCGACCTGCTGGGCGGTCAGGTCCCATTCGGCATGATGGACACCGCCAGCGTGCAGCAGTACCTGGGCAGCGGCAAGCTGAAGGCCATTGCGGTGGCCAGCCCGCAGCGCCTGAAGGTGCTGCCTGAGATCCCGACCTTCGCCGAACAAGGCCTGCCGAACTTCGTCGCTTATGCCTGGCAGGGCCTGGTCGTGCCCACCGGCACGCCGCCCGAAACCGTGGCCAAGCTGAACAAGGCCTTGCAGGCAGCGCTGGACAGCACCTTTGTCAAGGCCCGCTTCCAGACGCTGGCGCTCGAAGCCCTGCCCGGCACGCCGCAGCAGATGGCCGACCACGTGCGCGCCGAGCGCGAACGCTGGGGCCAGCTGATCCGCGCGAACCACATCACCCTCGATTGATTGATGCACCTCTTTTTCCATGTCTGACACATCCCTCCGCTACCTGAGCGGCTTCGGCAACGAGTTCGCCACCGAAGCCGTGGCCGGCGCCTTGCCGCAAGGCCGCAACAGCCCGCAGCGCGCGCCGTTCGAGCTTTATGCCGAGCTGGTCTCGGGCACCGCCTTCACCGCGCCGCGGCATGAGAACCGCCGCAGCTGGCTGTACCGCCGCCAGCCTTCGGTGGTCGCTGGCCGCTACCAGCCCTATGCACAACCTCTTTGGGTGACCGGCAAGCCCGAGGGCGCAGTGCTGCCGCCCGAGCCGCTGCGCTGGGGTCCGTTCCCGATGGACGATGCGGCCGCGCTCGACTTCGTCGACGGCCTGCGCACCGTCGCGTCCAACGGCGACGTCGAAGCCCAGCAAGGCCTGGCCGCGCTGGTCTACGTCTGCGGCCGTTCGATGGACCAGCGCGCGCTGGTGAATGCAGATGGCGAGATGCTGCTGGTGCCGCAGCAAGGCCGGCTGCGCATCACCACTGAAATGGGCTTGCTGGACGTCGCGCCCGGAGAGATCGCACTGCTGCCGCGTGGCATCGCCTTCAGCATCGCGCTGCCGGACGGGCCATCACGCGGCTACGTCTGCGAGAACCACGGCGCCCAGTTCCGCCTGCCCGAGCTGGGCCCGATCGGCTCGAACGGCCTGGCCAATGCGCGCGACTTCCAGGCCCCGGTCGCCGCCTTCGACGACACACCCATCGGCCCGGCCGGCAGCTACCAACTGGTCAAGCGCTTCGGCGGCCGGCTGTGGGCGGCAGACGCGCACCGCTCGCCGTTCAACGTGGTGGCCTGGCACGGCAACCTCACGCCGGTGAAGTACGACACCCAGCACTTCATGACCATCGGCTCGATCAGCTTCGACCACCCCGACCCGTCGATCTTCACGGTACTCACCTCGCCTTCGGACACGCCCGGCACCGCCAACTGCGACTTCGTGATCTTCCCGCCGCGCTGGATGGTCGCCGAAGACACCTTCCGCCCGCCCTGGTACCACCGCAACCTGATGAGCGAATTCATGGGCCTGGTCTACGGCCAGTACGATGCCAAGCCCGAAGGCTTCCGTCCTGGCGGCGCCTCGCTGCACAACTGCATGGTGCCGCACGGCCCCGACCAGGAAGCCTTCGAGAAAGCCAGCGGCGCCGAGCTGAAGCCGCACAAGCTGGACCACACACTGGCCTTCATGTTCGAGAGCCGCTACCGTTTCATTCCCACCGATTACGCGATGCAGCCCAGCGGCGCGCTGGACGCCGACTACCCCGCCTGCTGGGCCGGCCTGCAAGACCGCTTTGCCGCTTCGAACTGAAATGAATCTCCCGATGACCGCATCCTCCGACATGACCCTCAACCCGGCACTGAGCAGTTGGGTAACCTCCGCGAACGCGGCCGAAGCCGACTTCCCCGTTCAGAACCTGCCCTACGGCCGCTTCCGCCGAGCCGGCAGCGCAGACGCCTGGTGCATCGGCGTGGCCATTGGTGACCAGATCCTGGACCTGAAGCTGGCGGCCGACGTGCCCGGCTGGGCCGACGGCCTGAAGGACCTGCTGCTGCCGCTGGCCGCTGGCGAGCTGAACGACCTGATGGGCCAGCCCGCTGCGGCCCGCCATCAGTTGCGCGCCGCACTCTCGGCAGCGCTGCTGGCCAACAGCGTGTACGAAGCCGCGCTCGCGCCTTGCCTGCTGCCCCAGGCCGAAGCCGAAATGAGCGTGCCCTGCCGCATCGGCGACTACACCGACTTCTACACCGGCATCCACCACGCGACTACGGTCGGCAAGCTGTTCCGGCCGGACGAGCCGCTGCTGCCCAACTACAAGTGGGTGCCCATCGGCTACCACGGCCGGGCTTCGTCCATCATCCCCAGCGGCCAGCCTTTCCATCGGCCCCAAGGCCAGTTGAAGCCGCCCGAGGCCGAGCTGCCGTTCCTGGGCGCCACCAAGCGGCTGGACTATGAACTGGAGCTGGCCATCTACGTCGGCCCCGGCAACGCACTGGGCGAGCCGGTGAGCCTGGCGCAGGCCGAGTCGCACATCTTCGGCCTGGGCCTGCTGAACGACTGGAGCGCGCGAGACGTGCAAGCCTGGGAATACCAGCCGCTGGGCCCGTTCGGCGCCAAGAACTTCGCCAGCACCGTCTCGCCGTGGATCGTCACGCTGGAAGCGCTGGCCCCATTCCGCGCCGCCTTCGAACGCCCTGCAGGCGACCCCGCTCCGCTGCCCTACCTCGCCAGCGACGCCAACCAGGCCAGCGGTGCGCTGGACATCCAGCTCGAAGTCTGGCTGCAGACACCCAGGATGCGCGAAGCCGGTGAGCCTGCCATCCGGCTCAGCCAGTCCAACTATCGCGACGCCTATTGGACCGTGGCGCAGCTCATCACCCACCACACCATCACCGGCTGCAACCTGCAGCCTGGCGACATGCTGGGCAGCGGCACCCTCTCCGGCCCGCAGCCCGAACAAGCCGGCTCGCTGCTGGAACTCACCAACGGCGGCAAGCAGCCGATCACGCTGCCCAACGGCGAAACCCGCCGCTTCCTGGAAGACGGCGACACCATCACGCTGCGCGCCTTCTGCCAGCGCGAAGGCGCGCGCCGCATCGGCCTGGGCCACTGTTCAGGCACGGTCCTGCCGGTGCGCGCTACCACCTGAGGGTGCCCCCAGGCCTGCCGCCATAACGGCCACCCGAAGCCGGCCCGGCCGGCAGCATAAAGTGCTTCCTCCCTAATTTGGTGGATGTGGTCACCCCACAAACTTACCCAAACGCATAAGCAGCTGCCTAGACTGCAGTGAAGTTTTGCAAAGAGGTGCCGCAGGTCAAGCGGCGATGCCTCTCTGACAAAGCTCACACAACAACACAGTCAGGGCGGGGGCCATGGATTTTTCGCATTGGCGGGGGCGCTGGGGTGCTCCTGCGCGTGAGCAGCAGCGCGGTTTCATCGAGTTTTCGGCACAGGTGCTGCCTCAGTCGCAATGGCTGTGGGCCTTGGGCTCCTTGTGTGCCCTGCACCAGCGGCCCTTCTCGGCCGGCTTGGTGCTGCGCGAGTTCCCACCGCCGTGCAGTGACAGCAGCTTGCTGGCCGCCGCGCGGCAATTGGGCTTGCGGTGCGAGCCCATGCCGCTTCCGGCACAGCCCGAGGCGTTGGCAGCCCTCCTGCCCCGCTTGCCGCTGCCCCTGCTGGTGAACTTGCGGCCCGCAGCAGAGGATGCCACCGAGGCCTCTGCGCAGCTGGCCATCATCACCACCGTCGACACGGCGCCCGTTCCACCCGGCTCGGAGGCGGGCACCGCCCTGCAAGTCCTGCTGTTCAAGGCCAATACCATCGAGCCCTTGCGCTTGAGCGTGGCAGAACTTCTTCCCATGCTCGGCGGCACGGCATGGCTCAGCAAGCCCAGCACGCCCCAGGTGGCGGACCCGGACGCACCGCCTAGCCAGACCGCTTTTGGTTTCCGTTGGTTCGTGCCCGAGTTGCTGAAGCACCGCCGCGTATGGCGTGACGTGCTGCTGGCCTCGCTGGCCTTGCAGGTCATCACGCTGGCCACCCCGCTGTTCACCCAGGCCATCATCGACAAGGTGGTGGTGCACCGCACCCAGAGCACCTTGATCGCCATCGGCGTGGCGATGGCGCTGTTCATCGTCTTCACCAGCCTGCTCAGCTGGGTACGGCAATACCTGGTGCTGCACACCGGCAACCGGGTGGACGCCGTGCTGGGCGCCACCGTCTGGGGCCATTTGCTGGGCCTGCCCTTGCGCTACTTCCAGCACCGGCCCACGGGCGTGGTGGCTGCGCGGCTGCACGGGGTGGAAACCATCCGCGAATTCGTCGCCAGCACCGCGGTGACGCTGGTGCTGGACCTGCCCTTTCTGCTGATCTGCCTGGGCGTGATGCTCTGGTACAGCCCCTTGCTCTCGGGCGTGGTGGTGGGCGTACTGGCGCTGATCGCGCTGGCCAGCGCGGTGGTGGCGCCCATCTTCCAGGCCCGGCTGGCCGAGCAATTCCAGTTGGGCGCGCGCAACCAGGCTTTTCTCACCGAACACATTGCCGGCTTCGAGACCGTGAAGTGCCTGCAGATGGAGCCTTTGCTGCGCCAGCGCTATGGCGGCTTCCTGGCGGCCTACCTGCAAAGCGGCTTTCACACCAAGCAGATTGGCAACACCTACAACGTCGCCGCCAACACCCTGGAACAGCTGATGACCCTGGGCGTGCTGATGCTGGGCGCCTGGGAGGTGATGACCGAGCCCAGCTTCACCATCGGCATGCTGGTCGCCTTCCAGATGTTTGCCGGCAAGCTCAGCCAGCCGGTGATGCGCCTGGTGGGCCTGTGGGCGCAATTCCAGCAGGCCCGCCTGGCGGTGCAGCGCCTGGGTGACGTGATGAACGCACCCACCGAGCCCCACACGCTCACGCCGCAACGCGCGGGCGGCGGGCTGGCTGGAACCGACCAAGGCCGCATCGAAATCCAGAACCTGGCCTTTCGCTACGCGCCCGAATTGCCGTTGCTGTTCGAGCACTTCCACCTGACGATTGAACCCGGCCAGGCCATTGCCATCATGGGCCCTTCGGGCAGTGGCAAGAGCACGCTGGCCAAGCTGATGCTGGGCTTCTACCCGCCCAGCGAGGGGCAGATCAAGCTCGGCGGCGTGGACATTCGCCACCTCGGGGCCAACGAGCTGCGCAGTGCCTTCGGCGTGGTGCCGCAAGACACCACGCTGTTCAGCGGCAGCATCTTCGACAACCTGCGCGCCGCCAACCCCGGCGCCACGCTGGATCAAGTCGCCGCCGCCTGTCGCATGGCCGGCATCCACGCCACCATCGAGGCCCTGCCCCAGGGCTATCAAACGGAGATTGGCGAGCGTGGCGTGGGCCTCTCCGGTGGGCAGAAGCAGCGCCTGGCCATTGCCCGCGCACTGCTCAAAGGCCCCAAGGTGCTGATCTTCGACGAAGCTACCAGCGCGCTGGACGCCCAAACCGCCGAAGCCTTTGCCGCCACGGTCAACCAGCTCAAAGGCAAGGTCAGCATGGTGTTCATTGCGCACGGCTTGCCCAAGGCACTGAAGGTGGACAGGGTGGTGACCATTGGCGCAGTCCCGGACGGCATCGTTTCGGAACAGGGAGATCGCTGAGATGAGACTCCTGATCATTCACCAGAACTTCCCAGGCCAGTTCGGCCACATGGCGCTGGCCTGGGCTGCCCGCCCCGGCTGGGATGTGCGCGCACTGGGCCGGGAAACCTCGCCCGGCCTGCCGGGCTTCCAGAAGCTCTACCGCTACAAGCTCGCACGTTTGGGCCGCAAAGAGCAGCACCCCTACCTGCGCCAGATGGAAGCCGCCACGCTGCACGGCCAGGCCACCGCGCGCGCCATGCTGCAGCTGCGCCAAAGCGGCTTCACGCCAGACGTGATCCTCGCCCACCCCGGTTGGGGCGAAACGCTCTACGCCAAAGACGTGTACCCGGACTCAAAGCTGGTGCACCTCTGCGAGTGGTACTACAACGCCGAGGGCGCGGACCTGGGCTTCGACCCCGAGTTCCCGCTCACGTTTGACGACCGGGCTCGCATTCGCACCTGGAACGCGCTGCACACGCTGAACCTCACGAACTGCGACGTGGCCATCAGCCCCACGCACTGGCAGCGCAGCCGCCACCCGGAATTCTTCCAGCCCAAGATTCAAGTGCAGCACGAAGGCATTGACGTGGACTCACTGGGGCCGGCCCCCCAGGCCTGCATCCGCACGCCCAGCGGAGAGCTGCTGCGCGCGAACGATCCTGCCAAACCCGTCATCACCTACGTGGCCCGCAACCTTGAGCCCTACCGTGGGTTTCACATCTTCATGCGGGCACTGGAGAAGATTCAGCAGCAGCACCCGAGTTGCCACGCGGTGATCGTGGGCGGGGACGGCGTGAGCTACGGGCGCAAGCCCAAGGACGCGGCGAACTGGCGTGAACAGATGCTGCGCGATGTGAAGCTGGACCCGTTGCGCACGCATTTCATGGGGCGCATTCCGCGGGCGGAATACATCAAAGTGCTGCAAATCTCCAGCGCACATGTCTATCTGAGTTATCCGTTTGTGCTCAGTTGGTCCTTGCTGGAGGCAATGGCGTGTGGCACTCCTTTGATTGCGAGCAATACCTCACCTGTGCGTGAAGTGCTAGTCCACGGGCGGAATGCAAGGCTAGTGAAGTTCTTTGATGCTGGAGCCTTGGCTCATGAGGCGCTAGCGCAGATTGATTCCGGTGCCGATCAATCAGAGCACGCTCGCGGGGCGCGTTTGGATGTGCAGAAGTACAACCTACGGGATGGACTAACTGGGTATGGACGAGCCATGGCAATGCCCAGTTCGCCGGTGGATCTGCCTAGCTCAATCCTAGAAGACGTGACAAATTGAGATGGCCGGATTAAAAGCCAATATTTGTAAATCCAGATTGGGAACAAGGGAGTCAAGCATGAATTTATCTCGAACGCTTCTTTCATTTTTTATCGCGAGTATGGTTGTTGGCCAAGTCGGCGCCGCCATGACGATATCCACGTTTGAATTCTATAGGGAGCCAGAAAACGGCGATAGCAAGGGACAGAGAAGTGACCCGGCTTGCAAAGACATTCTGTCATATATCAATGAGTCACGGTCCAGTGGGCTATTCTTGAGTAGCGGCTTACTTACGCATGGCCATGAGCGCATCAAGTCGGTGATGTGGGAGACTTTGGATAAGAAATTATATAGAGCCGGCTATATGCAACTGATGAGTAGCTGGACTGGTGAAGGTTTGGAACTCGGATTGCGCGAGTTCGAGTCTCAAGATTGGGCGTTGCAGCGTACAGCGCTTTATCCCAACTCATATCATTTGATTAATACTCCGCGACCTGAGCAGTGGTTATACCGTTTGGTTTCCCTGAAGCGAGACGGTTGGGATACAAGTTCCAGAACGGCCGAGCGGCCGGTCAAGAATTCCATATCAACGCTATCTTGGTTTCCATCGGATGCAACTTCTTGGGTGGGGGATGATAAGGGTAATCGATCGGCCGAAGATCGGTACATGGGGTTCCAAACAGGGCCAAGGCAATGGCTGATTCGCGATGGCGCCCACTACGCCATTTATCAATTCGTAGTGGCAAAAGCAAAGAATGCTGCGGAGCCTGCCGAATTGCATCTGCAAGTTACTCAGTTGAGCATGTTTGATAGATTGCAACCCACATATCCATGGGTATGCTCATTTCGCGCAGATTATAGAAATTAATAGAAACCAGCAGGAGGACCAATCATGACCATTACAGCCCATTCATTATCTCAGAATCAATACAATACGCTACTTTACAACATCTTGCTGACGCTTGAGCAAAGTGGAGATCCGGCTACCACAGCATACACTGATGGCAAAGGGATACCCACCATCGGAGTTGGCTTCAATTTGCAAAATAGCGATAAAGTTGATGCCATCTTAAATATCGCGTTTGGGGGAATTATAGACAAAGACCTGACTAAATCGCTGGTCGCCGTCGCCACCAAAAATCCAACCACTAACAAGGCGTGGGAGCCTAACTTGAATGGTTCGGATGCCAAGCCATTGAATGATCTGCTGAATGCGACCATGTTGGAGTACCACAAGACTCACGCGAGTTCGCCTAGCACGTTTGTGCTGGATGTGGGGCAAATTCAATCGGTATTCAACTTCCTGGTACCTGGGTTCGAACTGGATGTTAATGGATTTCTTTCTAAATATCAAGTTGGCAACTTTGATCTCACCCTTGAGAAGCTGGCACTGATGTCGTTAGGTTGGGGAGGATCAAAGGGTGCGAGTCCAGCAAACTTGTTAGGTCCCGGCTTAGGCCAAGCCCTCAAAGAGGGAAATCGAGCTGAGGCATGGTATCAAATCCGGTATGGATCAAATGGTGGCGCTTCTCCAAGCGGCGGCGTTGCTGCGCGTCGGTATCTTGAGTCCAATATCTTTGGTTTGTACAACGGTGCTCAGGCAACCGAGGCCGACGCCAAGCAGATCGAAGCCAAGCAGATCTATGGCATGCTGACCCAGCATCGGTCAGAAATTTTTGGCTACGATGCCAAGTGGAGCGTCTCGCCAGATGGGAAGGTGGCCAACGGTACCAATTATTTGGTGGGCGCTCAGGGTAATTATGATCAGATCGTAAAAAACGCCAATTTGGAATTGGCTGGCAGCGGCAATTTGCTGCCTTCAGGGGCAGTGCCTACGTTGGTCCAAGCCCTGTCCTTGGCTTACAGCTCGTTTGTCTCATACGCGAATCGACTTCATGGCGCCAATGCACCGGATGTCAACCAATCTGTGATATCCAATGCCGCAGCCATCTATTTCAAAGCAGATCAGACATCGGTAGCACAGCTGGATGCACGTGTCGATGACGCGCGTTCGGGCAACCGGCTGAACAATAACTTGATGGTCGGCGGTGAGAAAGGGGATGTGATCTACGGCGGGACGGGGTTGGATTACCTCTTGGGCCAGGCCGGCGGTGACGTGCTAGATGGTGGCGCTGATGATGACACTCTGATTGGCGGTTTGAACAATGACACCCTGAAGGGCGGGCTGGGAAAAGATTCATATATATTCTCCACCGGCGATGGATTGGATAGCATCGTCGACCAAGACGGCCTCGGAGAAATCCGAATCGGCGGGACAGCTCTCTCTGGTGGAACGTCCGTCCAGCACGTGCTGGAAGGTAATTTCGACGCCTGGGTGGTCGATGATTTCCAGTACATCTACAGCTTGGACAACGATCATAAGACCCTGGTCATCAGTGGTCTTGCCTTGGGCGACGGCAACGAGATAACGATCTCGAATGTTGACGTTGATAAGTTGCTTGGAAGTGCAGGCTATTTAGGAATTAAACTGCAGCTCGAGAAGAAGGTCGATGTGCAGCCGGGAGCCAATAGTAACCCCTATGCTCAAACGCCGGCTGGTAGTCAAACCTTGGCGGGGCCGACTGCCGATATTCTTGAGCGAGGCGGCAGATCGTTCACCATCAGCCTGAACAGCGCCGCTGCTGCTGGCGACACGCTGACTTTGGCCCTGACAGGCGGGGCTTCGGGCCAGTTCAAAGCCATTCTTGGCGACAGCACGGTCACTGCCAATGGCGCGGTCATCACGCTGGCCGAAGGGCAGACCCAGGTGACTTTTGCCTTGATTGAAGATGGCGATGTCACCGCTGATTCCACCTCCACGCTTTCGGTGAATTACGTCAGCCAGGGCGCGAGCGTCAACAGCAACAGCGTGGCGATCAATCTGCATGACACCGGGGTCATCTCCAAAACCTTCAATGGCGATCAGCGGCCGGCGAACCTGACTGGGGCCAATCACGATACCTATGACTGGGCTTCCACCACATGGCAGGCCAACGGCACGCTCACGGGCGGCGTGACCGAAGTCAATTTCTCGGACGTCATCCACGGTGGCTCTGCGGCAGAGCAGATCAATGGCCTGGGTGGCAATGACGCATTGGATGGCGGGGCGGGGAACGACAGGATTGATGGCGGCGAAGGCGATGACCTGATTGGCGGCGGCACCGGCAGTGACTACATCCAGGGCGGCAACGGGAATGACTACATCAGCAGCAGCGCCACGCTGAGCACGCTGCAGCGGGAAAAGACGACAGACGATTGGAATCCGCCGGCGGGCCAGCAAGTTATCACCGAAGGGGCGCGCTGGGGGATCTACCTCGCCGGCCCTTACTCAAGTGTTTGGGATGGTGTCAATGCGCCGGTGGGTTCCGATGGCGACGTAGTGGACGGCGGAGCCGGGAACGACAACATCATGACCTCCGCTGGCAACGATCGCGCCACCGGAGGTGCAGGGCAAGATGGCATTGACGGCATGGGCGGTGATGACATTCTCGAAGGTGGCGATGGGATGGATGCCCTCATTGGCGATTACGACATCAACCAGGTAGCCGGGCAATACCATGGCGCTGACTTTTTGGACGGTGGTGCTGGGAACGATTACCTCAATGGCAGTGGCGGCAACGACCAGCTCTTTGGAGGCGCAGACACCGACTTGATGTACGGCGATTCAGACGACAACCCCGACGTGGGCTGGGCCATCCGCGACGTCTCGTTCCATGGAAATGACTACCTCGACGGGGAAGATGGCGACGATCGACTGTTTGGCGGAGGCAAAGGCGACACCCTGTATGGTGGTGCTGGCGGCGACACGCTATGGGGTGATGTATCCGCGAACCTTGCCAAAAACTACTCCGACCAGACCTTGCTGTGGGGTGATGATTTTCTAGATGGAGAAGATGGTGTTGACATCCTCGTTGGCAATGGAGGCGAAGATTCACTTTATGGCGGAGCAGACAACGATTCGCTGTGGGGCGATGATCCCAACCTGGCCCTTGAAGGAAGGTATCAGGGCAAGGATTATCTGGATGGGGAAGACGGCGCCGACCAGTTGGTGGGCGGTGGTGGTGATGATACCTTGTATGGCGGCACGGGTTCCGACGCCATTTGGGGTGACGACAACGCCACGTATCTGGACCCTCAGTATAATGGCGACGATTATCTAGATGGTGAAGCCGGCACCGACCAATTGGTTGGCGGGGGCGGCAATGACACGCTGATTGGCGGTGACGATGCCGACATCATGCTGGGTGATGCCGATGACATTGCGGCCGAATATCATGGCACTGACAATCTGGACGGTGGCGAAGGCAATGACACCCTTTTCGGCTATGGCGGGGATGACACGCTGCTGGGCGGCGCTGGTGACGACTGGCTGGCGGGCGAAGACGAAACCGACAGCTCGGTCGTTTCCGCCTATTCGGGAAATGACTGGCTGGATGGCGGAGACGGGAACGACACACTGATCGGCGGCAATGGCAACGACACACTGATCGGTGGTGCCGGCACGAACAACCTCTACGGCGGCGCGGGGGACGATCTCTACATCCTGGATGTGGGCGACAGCGTCGGTGAAAGTCCTGCCAGCGCGCAACAGGCGGGAGCAGTGGCTACGGCCGGCCCCTCCACGCCCGTAGGCTGGGATGCAGATTTCGGTGCGGTGGCGATCCCGATTGCCATTCCTCGGGCACCGCAGGGCGTCACGGTCGATTCTGCCGTCGCCCAAGTTCACGACAAGCAGATCGCCGTTCCGGACCAGTCCACCCGCGACGTGGATGGGGCCGGTGCGCAGCTGTCCGCTGCCCCCAATGCCTCGGCGGCGCCCGTGAACCTGATAGGCGATAGCGGCGGCAATGACACGTTGCAGGTCAACGGTGATTTCGCCGTGGCGGACACCGATGCGGACGGGTCGCTCACGCTGTCCCTGGGGGATCCGGCCCAAGGGCAATATCTGACATTGCGCAATGCTTATTTTGGCGCAATGACCAATCTGAACATTGGTGGCGACAGCGTCCTGCTGCGGGATTGGGTGCAAGACAAGGTCACGACAAACTTCACCTTCTCATTGGATGGCGCACCGGTTCATCAGGTTTTTGGCGCCGGTGGCAACGACACGATTTTTGGAACCTACACAACGTCTGCCATGGAAATATTGGATGGCGGCTGGGGTGATGATCACATTTTTGGGTATGGCGGGGCCGACTCTCTCATTGGTGATGAGGGTAATGATTATCTCGATGGCGGTGATGGAGAAGATGTATTGGACGGCGGGGCCGGAAATGATACCCTGATGGATTACGACGGTGGAGACCTCTTTCGAGGCGGTACAGGCAACGACTCAATTTATGCACTCGGTAGTAGTTCATATATGTTTAACTTGGGCGATGGAAACGACACCATTGGTGTCGGCGGCACGTTGCCACCCGTTCGGGATGCCCCCTTCAGTACATTAAATTTTGGTAGCGGGATCGCGACGAGTGATATATCTCTTTCGAGAAGCTATCGGCAATATTATGACCCGGATAAGGATGAATGGATAAATGGTCCCATTGACTTGCTGATTAAAATCATCCCATCGGGCGATTCGATATTAGTTCAGAATTTCTCATGGAATAACGATCCGTTCGGGGTGGTTACTCCGCAAAACCCTCTCCAGGAGATTGATTTTGCCGATGGAACCATCTGGAGCCTCGCTCAGATTTGCGATCTAATCACTGCCGGCACAGTCGGCGATGACTACATTGACGGATTTTCTCGGCCGACCATTATAAATGGGGGGCTAGGAAATGATACGTTGGTCGGTCATTCTTCGATCGGTGGGGATACTTTGGCGAGCGGGGATGGTGACGACTTCTTGCAAGGCAATGGCTTGTTGCACGGGGATGCGGGGAATGATTCCCTGGGCGGTGGGGGGTATCTCTATGGAGATGCAGGCAATGATTATTTGTCTAACTACAGTCCGGAGAGCGGATACATTTCTGCAACATTGGACGGCGGGGATGGAGATGACTCCTTTGAAATAAGAGGCGTTCCATGCACGGTGATCGGAGGAGGTGGAGACGATTGGCTGCAGGCCGCAGGATCTGTGTATACTGAAGGTGGAACCGGTGAGGATACCATCTTCGCTAGCAACGAACAGATCATTGGCTTTCGCCGTGGCGATGGCGCGGATTTGATAATGTATGACGGTTTTTCCGGATCGGCAGGGCCGGCAATATTCGATATTCTTGGAATATCTGCCAGTGACGTCAAGATCAGGCTTGCCGGTACAGATGATCTTGTGTTGGATTTTGGTGGGCTTGATCGGATAACGATAGATTCATACTTTGACGCGAATCAGTCTGCCTCTTATGGTATTGAGATCGACGGCGCAGAGGTGCAGTTACTTTCGAGTTTGATTATCTCAGGGACATTCGGCGCTGATTCGATGGTGGGTACCGCGGGCGATGATGTGATGTCTGGAAGCATTGACAACGACACTTTATCCGGTGGAGCGGGTAATGACGGGCTGCAGGGGGGGCTTGGCAATGACAACCTGACTGGAGGGGATGGCGCGGATACATTGGTGGGAAGTTTGGGCTCCGACAGGATGCTCGGTGGCGCGGGAAATGATGTCTACTTCGTCGATGAGTCTGATGCAGCCGTTTCGGAGAATGCCAATGCTGGGTTGGATACCGTTCACCTGGTGGTCGCTTATGCTCCCAAATCCACTTACACCTTGGCCTCTAATGTCGAATCACTGCTGCTCGACGAGGGGACGTCGCAATGGCTGAATGGCAGCGGCAATGATCTGGCCAACACTGTGACTGGGAATTCTGGCAGCAATTCGTTGGCTGGTGGTACTGGTGGCAACGATACCTTGTTTGGTCTGGCGGGTGATGACACGCTCGATGGCGGCACTGGCACCGACAGCCTGGTGGGTGGTCTCGGAAACGATACTTATGTGGTGGATGTTGCCGGAGACATCATCGTTGAGCAGCTGAACGAGGGCGTGGACACGGTGAAGGCCGCGATCAGTTATACGCTCACCAGTAATTTTGAAAACCTCACCCTGTTGACCTCTTCCGCCATCGATGGTGTGGGCAATTTGAATGCCAATGTTTTGACGGGCAACTCCTCGGCCAATTCATTGAGCGGGGCTGATGGCAACGACACGCTGGTCGGCGCCGGGGGGGCCGATACCTTGTTGGGTGGCCTGGGCGATGATGTTTTTGTGTGGGACTCCGGAACCGTCAGTCTGATTGAGAACTCGGGAGAAGGCGCGGATACTCTGCAAAGCAGCCTGACGGTGACGCAGCTTGCCGACAACGTAGAGAACCTGGTCTTGACCGGTGCTGGCATCATCAGCGCTACCGGGAACACGCTTGCCAACCGAATCACTGGCAACGGCGCGGACAACGCGCTCTACGGCGCTGGCGGCGATGACACGCTGGATGGAGGCGCTGGCTCGGACGCCATGTATGGCGGCCTGGGCAATGACGTGTACGTCATAGACTCGGCAAATGACTCGGCCAACGAGACTTCCGGGCAGGGCATCGACACGATTCAGACCGCAGTTAACCTGCAGGGCAGCTTGGCTTCCGAAGTGGAGAACCTGGTGCTGCTGGGATCCGAAGCGCTGAACGGCACCGGCAACGGACTCGCCAACGCGCTCACCGGCAACTCCGCGAGCAACACACTGACCGGCGCTGCGGGCAATGACACACTGGACGGCGGGGCCGGCGCGGACAGCCTGGTCGGCGGCACCGGCAATGACCTGTACGTCTTGGACGACGCCGGCGATCTGGTCACCGAGAACTCTGGCGAGGGGACCGACACGGTCCAGTCCTATGTCTCCGTCGCCGGGCTCTTCGCCAACGTTGAAAACCTCACCTTGCTGGGCTCCGATGGATTGAGCGGCGTGGGCAACGGGCTCAACAACCAGCTCATCGGCAATCTTGCCGGCAACACCCTGGATGGCGGCGCCGGCAACGACATCATGAAGGGCGGCGCCGGGGACGACGTCTACCTCGTGGATTCGGCCAGCGACGCGGTGACCGAAATCTCTGGCGAAGGCACTGACACGGTCCAGACCACGGTGAGTTTGTTGGCTGCCTTGGCCAATAACGTCGAGAACATCACGGTGCTCGGCAGCAATGCCTTGCAGGTGACCGGGAATACGCTGGCCAATGTGCTGACAGGCAATGTGGCCAACGACACCCTGATGGGCGGCAACGGCAACGACACTTTGGATGGCGGCGCTGGCGTGGACAGCCTGGTGGGGGGCGGCGGCAATGACGTGTATATGGTTGACACGACGGGCGACGTGGTTGCCGAAGATGCCAGCGCAGGCACCGACACCATTCGGACCACGGTGACCCTGTCCAGCTTGATCACCAACATGGAGAACCTCGAACTGCTGGGCGACCAGGCACTCAGCGGCACTGGCAATGACAGCGCCAATCGGTTGACGGGCAACTACGCCAACAACGTGCTCACGGGACTTGCCGGCAACGACACCCTGGATGGCGGTGCAGGCGCGGACAGCCTGGTCGGCGGCGCGGGCAATGACGTCTACGTGGTGGACGACTATGGCGATGTGGTGACGGAAAACGCCAGCGAGGGGACGGACACGATCCAGACCTACGTGACGCTCAGCAATTTGGCAGCCAACATTGAGAACGTGCTTTTGCTGGGCAACAACTGGCTGAGTGTGACCGGCAATACGCTGAAGAACACCCTGACCGGCAATGCCGCGGCCAACACCCTGGACGGCGGTGCCGGCAACGACGCGATGCTGGGTGGTGCGGGTGATGACGTCTACGTGGTGGACAGCACAAGCGATGTGGTGACAGAGAACCTGAACGAAGGGTTGGACACCATCCAGACCACCGTCACCCTGCTGGGCAACTTGGTGAGCAATGTCGAAAACCTGGTGCTTCTGGGCTCGTCGTTGCTCAGTGCCACTGGCAACGAACTCGACAACCAATTGGTCGGCAACTCCGCGAACAACACCCTTTCAGGAGGCGCCGGCAATGACACCCTGGACGGTGGTGCCGGCGCGGACAACATGAGCGGAGGCGATGGCAACGACACCTATGTGGTGGACAGCGCCGATGACCTCGTGACCGAAGCGGCCGGTGCCGGGACGGACACGGTGCAGACCAGCGTTCAGTTGGGGGCCTTGAGTGGCACTGTCGAGAACCTCGTGTTGTTGGGGGCGAATGCCCTCAATGCCACGGGCAATGACCTGGCCAACCTGCTGGTGGGCAATTCGGCCGCCAATGTCTTGGACGGGGGCCTGGGCAGTGACGTGCTGCAAGGCGGTGCGGGCGACGATGTCTACCTGGTGGACGCCACAGGGGACTTGGTGACCGAGAACCAAGGCGAAGGTGTGGACACCATCCAGACCTCCGTCGCCCTCCAGGGCAACCTGGTGAGCAACGTGGAGAACCTGGTGCTGCTTGGGTCGGCCGGCCTGAGCGCCACGGGCAACGAGCTTGGCAACTGGCTCACCGGCAACAGCGCAGGCAATCTGCTCACAGCCCTGGACGGGAACGACACATTGGACGGTGGGGCTGGCGTGGACACCATGCGCGGCGGCGTGGGCGACGATGTTTATTTCGTGGATACAGCGACGATGGGGAACACCCCCGGCGACGTGGTGACCGAGAACTCGGGCGAAGGCACGGACACGATTCGGACCACGGTCAGCCTCACCGGCTTGGCGAACAACGTGGAAAACCTCACCATGCTGGGCACCAATGCCCTGAGTGCGATTGGGAACGGGCTTGCCAACGTGATGACGGGTAACTCGGCCAACGACACCCTGACTGGTGCCGGCGGCAATGACACCCTGGACGGTGGCGCTGGCATGGACAGCTTGGCGGGTGGCGGCGGAAACGATGTCTACGTGATAGACGACGCTGGCGACTCGGTCTCGGAGGATGCCAGTGCAGGCACGGACACCGTTCAGACCTACGTGAGTGTGAGTCTCTTGGGGCCAAATGTCGAAAACCTGGTGTTGCTGGGAATTGGGGACCTGAGCGGCACGGGCAATGACCTCAACAACCAGCTCACCGGAAACGCGGGTGCCAATGCCCTGAGCGGAGCAGCCGGCAATGACACGCTGGACGGCGGCAGTGGTGCGGACCGCATGTCGGGTGGCGCTGGCAACGACGTGTATGTGGTGGACGGCGTCGCCGATGTTGTCACCGAGGACGCCAGCGCTGGTACCGACACCATCCAGACCACCGTCACGCTGAGCGGGCTGGCCACCAATGTCGAGAACCTCATGCTGCTGGGCACCGACGCATTGAACGGAACCGGCAACACGTTGAAGAACCTGCTCACCGGCAACACCGCGGCCAACACGCTTACAGGCAATGAAGGCGCCGATACGTTGGTGGGTGGCCTTGGCAACGATTACCTCATCGGGGGCACAGGAAACGACACCTACCGCTTCGCCGTGGGCGACGGGCAGGATCTGCTCAGTGACAGTGACAGCACGGCTGGCAACTCGGACTGGCTGGAGTTCGGCACCGGCATCAACGCCAGCACCGTGCTGGTCAGCCGGGTGGGCAACGACATGGTCATCAAGTCCAAGACAGGCACCGATTCGGTCACCATGACGGGTTGGTACAACGGCACGGCGTACAAGGTCGAGAACGCGCGTTGGGGAGATGGCACAACCTCGACGGCCGCACAGCTGGAGGCTGCGGCGGCAGGGTCTGGCAGTTTGGCCATTGCACCTGGCACACCTGAAGTCGGTATCGACGCCTTTGACGCTGACGAGCCCTGGATCGGGCGGAAGTTCTGGGGTGGCGCCGTGCGGCACGCCCTGGTGCGGCGAGACACCACTTCAGCAGGTGTGGACACACAGGTACCTTCAGTCCCTGCTGTGGGCATGCTCTCGCCAGTCCTGGTTGCATGGCATGGGTTAAACGCCAAGATGGCGTTGTGGGGTGAGCGCGTCGACCTCATGGAGGATGTGACAGGCGCTGATGGCTCGGCCGGATCGCCTCAATGGGCTGGCGCGGCCTTGGGCGGAGGGGATGCAAACGACGCAGCGATGGCCTCGCGCAAGCACCGCCCCAATGCGCCATCGCCGCGGCGCGATGAACTGATGGGTTGGCTGTGAGCGCGCCGGGCCGTCCCAAGGGCGAACACCGGAGTGCGCAGCACGAAGGTTCACCAGTGAGCGCGGCCTGGGACTTCGCGCCCGATCTGCTGGCCCTGCAGGAACGGCCTCCAGCCAGCATGCCGCGTGTGGTGGGCGGTGTCGTGGTGGCTGCCTGTGCGCTGATGCTGGCATGGGCGGCCTGGGCCAAGCTGGACATCGTGGCGGTGGCCGAGGGCCGGCTGGTGCCGCAAAGCCTGGTGAAGCTGGTGCAGCCGGCCGAAGCGGGGGTGGTGCGCGAGATCCTGGTGAAGGAAGGCGACACCGTGGCGCAAGGCCAACTGCTTTTCCGCATGGACCCTCGCCTGTCGCAGGCAGACAGCTCGGCTTTCGAGCGGGACGTGTGGCTGAAAACCTTGAGCCTGCGGCGGGCTGAAGCCGAGTTGGCAGAGCCTTCCAGCTTGAGCCTCGGCATGCTGATGGGAGACGGCACGCTTTTGGGTGACAACCCCGGAAGCCAGGCAAGGGCCCGACCCGATTGGCTGCCGATGCTTGCATCCCAGGTCCTGGCGCAATACCAGGCCAGGCGACGTGCCCATCTGGATGCCATCGCGCAGGAGCAGAACACCCTGGAGAAAGCCCAGGCGGAAGACGCCGCCGCGCGGCAGGTGCTTGAGAAGCTGCGCGCCACCTTGCCGGCGTATCGGCAATCTGCACTGGCCTACGACAAGCTGCACAAGGAAGGCTTCGTGGGCGAGTTGGCAGCGGTGGAGAAACAGCGTGAGGCCATGGAGCGCGAGCAAGACATGAAGGCGCAGGCTGCCACGCTGGAAAGCCTCCAGGCGGCGATTGCCCAGGCACGGAGCCGACTCACCGCCCTGCAGTCCAGCTACAGGGCGGATCTGGAGAACGAACGGATGGAGTTGCAAACCCAGCTGGCCAGGTCGAAACAGGACCTGCAAAAGTCCAATGTGCGAGACGAGTTCCTTGAGATCCGTGCGCCGCAGGCAGGGGTGGTGAAGGACCTGGGCGTCACCACCGCAGGTGCCGTGGTGCAGGCAGGCACCTTGCTGATGAACCTGGTGCCGCAGGGGGACCTGCTGCAGGCGGAAGTGCTGCTCAAGAACGAGGACGCCGGTTTTGTGGTGCCCGGCCAGGTGGCGCGCATCAAGGTGGCGGCCTATCCGTTCCAGAAGTACGGATTGATCGATGCGCAGGTGCTGCAGATCAGCGCGGATGCGACGGACCCGAAGCCGGGTTCAACGCAAATGCCCCTGCCAGCCCAAGCGACCTACAAGGCCTTGATCGCGCCCCAAGCTGCGCAGCTCTCGAACTATGGCCAGCGGCTGCAGGCGGGCATGATGGTGAGTGCGGAAATTCAGCAAGGACAGCGCACGGTGCTGGAGTACCTGCTCTCCCCTGTGCAGAAGGTGCGACAAGAGGCCGGGCGGGAGAGATGACCGCCTCAGGCAGCGCAGCCGCGCGCCCTCACAGGCGCGCCCAAAAAGTTTCGACTCGAAACAGCCGGCGCTTCGTCGATGGGACGCAGCGCTCGGAAAGAGAAATCTTGCGGGTAAACCACGAGATTGGCGTCAAAAATGGCGCCCGTCCGTGCAAAAGACGGCGGCTTCTCGGCAGAACCCCTAATCCCGAGAGAAACCCGGGGCTGGCCCGAATCCTGCAGATGAACGATAATGAGGGGCTGGCCGGAGCGCTTCTATCGTCTCATTCGTCTTACAGGGGAGGTGATCCAGGGTGAAAGCCTTGGGCGTTCATGATTTCGGGGGTCAACCCCGAAGGATCCGGCAGCCGTTGTTGAACCATTTTGTATTTTGAGGAGCGCATTCTGGCCAAGGACGATCCCAAGACCTCCATCGACGCTGGTGGTCTTCGTTACCGCTCGAAAGTAGCGGGTTCTCCCTTCTCTGCGACGGGTGCGTTTGGCGCCGCCACCATGTCGTGTTTCCTGTGTGGCAAACATCGCCCACGTGCCCAGCTGAAGTCCCGTAAGCTGCTGGGCAAGGCACAGGCGGTCTGCGCGCCGTCTTGCCGCGAACTTGACCAGGCTGCTCAAGCCTGATCCGCTGCGCACCGCGCTGGCGCGGTGCGCAGCCTCTTCTTCTTCGGGTTCCCCATTCCGATGCACGAGCATGAGCCGGCCGATGATGCGCGTCTGGACGCGAACGCTGACGCCGAACCCGGTGCCGACCGTCCGCTGAACCGACGCGAACGCGGCGTGGTGCTCGCCCGGATCCAGGCCTTGATGGAGTTCTGGGGCATCACGATCGACGACTTGCTGCAGGACACCCCGGCCCCCGAACCGGTCTTGATTCCCGACCTGCCGCCCAAATACCGCCACCCCACGACCGGCGAAACCTGGGACGGCCAAGGCGCCCAGCCCGACTGGCTGCGCCGCGCGCTGCTCAAGGAAGGCATGCGCGTCGAAGAGCTGCGCCAAGCTGCGCTCGCGCCGCCGCCCCCACCACTCGTCGAGCCTGCGGCCGACGATGCTTCGCCCGCCGCCGACGACACGCCGCCCGCCGGCCACTGAAGCGCGCTGCCCTGCTTTACCACGCCTGCATTGCGCAGCGCGGCAGGGCAAGCCCACAATCCCTCGCTGCCCACCGCCAGCATGCCAAGCCGGCACGCCTGGCAATCGCACGCAGCCAATACCAACCAAGGGACCAAGGGGAGATCGTCAATGGCAGAGGACAAACTGATCCTCATGCACCGCGCGGCGCTGCAGCGCAAGTACGGTGAAAAAGGACTGGCCAAGGTCGATGCGGCGCTCAAGCGCCTGGTCAAGGCCGATGCACGCCGCGGTTTCGACAGCCGGGTGATCCACCTGGACGATGCGGCCACGATGAAGCCCTGGGGCGGCGCCGTCTCGGCCGAGCCCACGCCCAAGGAAATCAAGCAGGCGGTGGACCGCCTCTACGCTGCACTGTCTCCGCACTACCTGCTGCTGCTCGGCGGACCCGACGTGCTGCCCCTGGTGCCGCTGCGCAACCCAGCCTTCAGCACTGCCAACGGCGACCCGGACAAGCTGGTGCCCAGCGACCTGCCCTATGCCTGCGACGCCGCCTACAGCACCGACCCCGGACGCTTCCAGGGCCCTACCCGCGTCGTCGGCCGGCTGCCGGACCTGCCCGGTGCGCGCGAGCCGAGTGCACTGACATTGCTGATCGACGCGTCGGCGCGCAGCATCTCGCGCCCGCGCAACGACTACGCCCAGGCCTTTGGCATCAGCGCGCAGGCCTGGGAGGCATCGTCCAGGCTGAGCATGAAGACCCTGTTCGGCAGCGCCAGCGCGCTGCACCTGGTGCCGCCACAGGCCTTGCCATGGAAGCCGGCGGACCTGGCTGCGCGGCTGCACTTCATCAACTGCCACGGCGCCAAGGACATGCCAGAGTTCTATGGCCAGCCGCCGGGCGTCAGCGAGTTCCCTGTGGCGCATCGCGCACGCAGGCTCAAGGGCCGCATCAGCGCCGGCACGGTGGTGGCCGCCGAATGCTGCTATGGCGCCCAGTTGTACGACCCGGCGCTGGCCGTGCCCTCCGGCGGTGGCGTGGACGAGCCCGGGATTGCACTGGCCTACCTGCTGGACGGCGCCAGCGCGGTGTTCGGCAGCACCACGATTGCCTACGGCCCCAGCGAAGGCAACGGCATGGCCGACCTGATCTGCCAGTACTTCCTGCTGCAGGTGCTGGCCGGTGCGTCGACCGGCCGGGCAATGCTGGAAGCCCGCCAGCGCTTTGCCGGCGCGCGCACCCACCTGGACCCCTGCGACCTGAAGACGTTGGCCCAGTTCTGCCTGCTGGGCGACCCTTCGCTGCATCCTGTCGCCTTCGAAGGCCACGCGCTGAACCGTACCAAGGCCTTCAAGAAGGCCTTTGCCGGCACGCAGGACCGCACCGTGCGCGGCCTGCGGCGCGAAAAGCTGGCGCGAGACGGCCAGTTGCTGGGCAAGGCCTTGCCCAAGCTGGTGAACAGCGAAACGGCACCCGGTGAAGCCGCCACCACCACCTTGCGCGCAATGCTGCGTGAGTCCGGCCTGGATCCCAGCCTGGCCCCCGTCAGCTTTGAGGTGCGCGGCGGGTTGCAGGCACAGGCCAGCAAGCGCGTGGTGCACCTGGTGAACGGCCGGCGGGCGCTGAACCCGACCGAACATCCGCTGAACTCGCCAGCAGCCGGCCTGGTGGCGTTGGTGTTGACCGAGCAGGACGGCGAACTGCTGCACGTGCGCCGCCTGCATGGCCGCTGAAACCGCCATGTCCACCAACGACCCAAACGCCTGCACCGCCAGCCTCTGCGGCCGCCTCGAATCGGCCGAGCGCGCCCGCGGCAGCAAGAGTGAACACCAGGCCACGCTGCTGCGCGACGATGCGGGCGACCTGCACCCGCTGCGCCGTGCCGGCGGCTCGCCGTTCACTGACCCCGCGCTGCAGGCACTGGAAGGCCAGCGCGTGAACCTGCATGGCCAGCCGCGCGACGGTTATTTCCTGATCATCCGCATCGAAGTGCTGCCCGGCTGAACCCGTCAGCCAGCCCGCGCTGGCCCTGCCGCAGGTGCAAGGCGACCTGGGCAAGGTGTCAACATCGCGCTGCATGTGCGCGAGCGGCTGCAGGCGCGCTACAGGCAGGTGGGCGACGATTTGCGCCAGGCAGCCTGG
This sequence comes from Ideonella azotifigens, assembly GCF_006519715.1. Lineage (GTDB taxonomy): Bacteria > Pseudomonadota > Gammaproteobacteria > Burkholderiales > Burkholderiaceae_C > Ideonella > Ideonella azotifigens. The sequence goes on along the minus strand of NZ_VIDT01000013.1, from coordinate 1,380 downwards.
GCCCGGCAGGTGACTCGCGTCACAAGGACTCGGTTGCGGTGGCGGGTGTCGACCAGGCGGCTTTCAGCGCATCACCGAGGTGGGTGTACAGCGCGTAGCTGCGCTTGATGAGATCGGGCAGGCCAAAGAAGCAGCCGCCGCGCGAGTCGGCCTGGCGGAAGACCATCGGTGTGCCGTATTTCAGTCCGTGGGCCTGCGCCAGCTCCTTGTACACGGGCCACAGCACGGAGCCGGCCAGCGGGTTCTTCACATAGGGCGCGGGGAACTGCGGCAGTGTCAAGCCCAGTTCCTTGGCCAGCCGCACGCCATAGGCCTGGAACACGACCGAGGTCGGGTGGTTGAAGGTCATCAGCGTGGGAAACTGGCGGACCAGGCCCAGGAACTCCTTGGCGAAGGGCACGTCCACGTCCTTGTCCCGCGCCAGCAGTTCCTTGGCCGATCTGTCGTAGGCCTGGAAGTAGCCGCGGCGCTCGTATTCGGCAGCGTTGAACATGGCCCGGCACTCGGCTTCGGAACGGCCTTCGCAAAAGGCGTCGAGGATGATCTTGCTGTGGTAGTCGCCCAGCGGCGATTGCAGGCGCGCGCTCATTTGGCCGACATAGGTCACGTCCGGATGGAGACCGTCGAAGAACAGGTTGGTGATGGTCTTGACCTTGGCCGTGCGCTGGCGCAGCTCGTCGGTCGAATAGCCGCCATGCTCACCTTTGACGGGAAAGGTGAAGACGTGGGTATCGGCGCGGTCGAGCAAGGGCTGCAGCTCGGCGTCGATTTCGGCGAAGCGCTTGGAGCCTCGCTCATGCACCGCAATGCTGCGGGCGGTGGCGATGTCCGGCAATTGCTCCAGCATGTGCGCCAGCGGCGCGGCCTGGCAATTGCCGATGACGATGACATTGGGCATGAATGAACTGCCTTCCCCGATCTTGAAAATTGAGTCCGTGCCCGCGATCGTGTGTGCGGGTCATGTGGTGCGCAGCCTGTCCAGCAAGCCACTGGCGCGGCGCGTCGGCAGCGAGGCGGCCTGGGTCATCAGGCCGGGTCGCGGCGCGAGCAGCGAAAACGCCTCACGGGCTCGGGTAATGCCGGTGTAGACCAGTTCGCGCGACAGCAGCAGGCCTGCCTGTTCGGGCAGCACCAGCGCAGTATGCTCGAACTCGGAGCCCTGGCTCTTGTGCACCGTCATCGCAAATGCAGATTCCACCTGGGACAGCCGGGTGACTGCGACCGAGCGGAGTCTCGGGCCGTCCAGGAACCAGGCGCGCAGGTTGCCGCCATCCCCGGCCGCTGGCAGCACGATGCCAATGTCGCCGTTGAACACGCCCAGCGCCGAGTCATTGCGCGTCACCATCACCGGCCGGCCGATGAACCACTCGCCGCGCACCT